>NZ_JBEYER010000071.1:0-40011 GCF_040634005.1 Micromonospora sp. NPDC007271 | reverse complement strand
GCCGGTGGATGTCCGGGATGCTGATCACGGCGACCCGGGCGTTCGGCAGGCCGGCCCTGATCCGGTTGAGCGCGCTGTCGATGTTGGCCCGGAACGTGGCCACCGGGGTCATGGTGGATTCCGAGCTGGTGCAGGCGTCGTTGGCGCCGATCAGCATGGTGACGTAGTCGACGCCCTGGCTGACCGCGGTGCCCGCCTGGCCGTACATGTCGGCGGACCTGGCGCCGGTCTTGGCGTCGTTGAAGTTGCGGCCCTGGATGCTCGGGTTGACCGCACGGATCCGCAGGTAGTGGCTGTTCACCGCGGCGTCGCCGCCGGTGCTGAACGACCGTGAGGTGCAGTCGACATACCAGCCGCAGGCGTTGAAGCCGCGGGTGATCGAGTCGCCCAGGCTGGCCATCGCGCTCGGCGGTGGACCGGCGGCGAGGGCGGGACCGGCGGGGAGCAGGACGAGGGCGGTGGCGCCGGCGAGGGCGGCCAGCGCGCGTCGGACGAGGGTCATGGTGGCCTCCGGATCACGGGTGCCGGCGTGCTGCGGCGGCCAGATAATATAGACGTCGGTCTGTGTCCACAATGTTATGGCATGGTCACTTTCCGGGGCGGGCCAATTCGGGCAAAGTGCCGCCTTGCGCAGGATCTTAAATATGTGAATACTTTGCTCACCCGGCCGGCACCCCCCGGTTGGCCGGGTTGTCCCCGGGCGCTTCCGTGTGACGGCGCCCGTCACCCCCTCTTTGGAGGTTGTTACATGCGACCCACGAGGTCCTCGCTTCGCCGTGCCGCTGCCATCGCCATGGCCGGCGCCCTGGTCACGGGCTCGCTCCTCGGCGCACCCGCCCAGGCGGCCCCTGCCTCGCCCGCCTCTCCCGACGCCGCCGCCGCGCTCGTCGCCAAGCTCGGCGACCGCGCCGCCGGCACGTACGCCGACGCCAGCGGCAAGATGGTCGTCGCGGTGACCGACGCCGCGGCCGCGCGCCAGGTCCGCGCCGCCGGCGCCACCCCGAAGCTGGTCACCCGGGGCGCCGACAAGCTCAACGCCGCCACCGCCGAGCTGGAGCGGTCCGCCAAGATCCCCGGCACCGCGTGGTGGGTCGACGCGGCCACCAACCAGGTCGTGGTCTCGGTTGACAGCACCGTCACCGGCGCCAAGCTGGAGCGGGTCAAGGCCGCCGCCGCCCGCACCGGCGGCACGGTCCGGATCGAGGCCGAGCCCGGCGTGCTGAGCACCCGCATCTCCGGCGGCAACGCCATCTACGCCGGTGGCGGCGGGCGCTGCTCGCTCGGCTTCAACGTGCGCAGCAGCTCCGGCGTCTACTACTTCCTCACCGCCGGGCACTGCACCAACATCTCGTCGAGCTGGTACAGCAACTCGTCGCAGACCGCGTACCTCGGCGCCCGTGCCGGCACCAGCTTCCCGGGCAACGACTACGGCATCGTGAAGTACAGCAACCAGACCACCGCCCAGCCGGGCAACGTCTACCTGTACAACGGCAGCTACCAGGACATCACCACCGCCGGCAACGCGTACGTGAACCAGACGGTCTACCGTTCCGGTAGCACCACCGGCCTGCGCAGCGGCTACGTCACGGCCACCAACGCCACGGTGAACTACGCCGAGGGCAGCGTCTCCGGCCTGATCCGCACCACCGTCTGCGCCGAGCCCGGCGACAGCGGCGGCTCGCTCTTCGCCGGCAGCACCGCGCTGGGCCTGACCTCGGGCGGCAGCGGCAACTGCTCCTCCGGCGGCACCACCTACTTCCAGCCGGTCACCGAGGCGCTGAGCGTCTACGGCGTCAGCGTCTACTGATCGATCCTTGCGAGCGGGCCGCCGGGCGACCGGCGGCCCGCTCCGCGTCCGCACCGGCTCCGAGCGCGGGCCGGGCCGGCCGGATCCGCCGTTCACCGGACGGAGCCGGGTTGCCGGGTGGTGCGGAGCCCGCTCCGACAAGCTGACAGAATGCGGGTGCAGACCGTTCAGCGATGAGGAGACGCAAGTCGTGATCCGTACCCATGACGCCGGCAGCCTGCGCGCGACGGACGCCGGCACCACGGTGACGCTCGCCGGGTGGGTGGCCCGCCGGCGCGACCACGGCGGTGTCATCTTCGTCGACCTGCGCGACGGCTCCGGCGTGGTCCAGGTGGTCTTCCGCGAGGAGGACGCGCACGCGCTGCGCAACGAGTTCTGCGTGAAGGTCACCGGCGAGGTGACCCGCCGCCCCGCCGGCAACGAGAACCCGGACCTGCCCACCGGCGAGGTCGAGGTGACCGTGAGCGAGCTGGAGGTGCTCTCCGAGGCGGCGCCGCTGCCGCTGCCGGTGGACGATCAGATCGAGGCCGGCGACGACATCCGGCTCAAGTACCGCTACCTGGACCTGCGTCGTAGCGGCCCGGCGAAGGCCATCCGGCTGCGCTCGCGGGCCAACCAGCTCGCCCGGGCCGTGCTGAACGAGCGGGACTTCCTGGAGATCGAGACGCCGACCCTGACCCGCTCCACTCCGGAGGGCGCGCGCGACTTCCTGGTCCCGGTCCGGCTCCAGCCGGGCAGCTGGTACGCCCTGCCCCAGTCGCCGCAGCTGTTCAAGCAGCTGCTGATGGTCGGCGGCATGGAGCGGTACTACCAGATCGCCCGCTGCTACCGGGACGAGGACTTCCGCGCCGACCGGCAGCCGGAGTTCACCCAGCTCGACATCGAGATGTCCTTCGTCACCGAGGACGACGTCATCGAGCTCGGCGAGGCGATCGTCTCGACGCTCTGGTCCGATCTGGCCGGCTACCAGATCCCCCGGCCGATCCCGCGGATCACCTGGCACGATGCCATGTCCCGCTACGGCTCGGACAAGCCCGACCTGCGCTACGGCGTCGAGCTGACCGAGCTGACCGACTACCTGCGCGGCACCGAGTTCCGGGTGTTCGCCGGCGCGATCGACGCGGGCGGCTACGTTGGCGCGGTGGTCATGCCGGGCGGCGCGGCGCAGAGCCGCAAGGAGCTGGACGGCTGGCAGGACTGGGCCAAGGCACGCGGGGCCCGGGGCCTGGCGTACGTGGTGCTCGACGCGGAGACCGGCGAGGCGCGCGGCCCGGTGGCCAAGAACCTCTCCGAGGCGCACCTGGCCGGGCTGGCCGACGCGGTCGGCGCCAAGCCGGGCGACGCGATCTTCTTCGCCGCGAGCACGAACACCCGGGAGGCGCAGGAGCTGCTCGGCGCGGCCCGGATCGAGATCGCCAAGCGGGCGAACCTGATCGACGAGACCGCCTGGGCGTTCTGCTGGGTGGTCGACGCGCCGATGTTCGAGCGTACGGACGAGGGCGGCTGGACGGCCGTGCACCACCCGTTCACCTCGCCGAACGCCGACTGGGTGGACCGGTTCGAGGAGGCGCCGGATCGGGCCCTGGCCTACGCATACGACATCGTCTGCAACGGCAACGAGATCGGCGGCGGCTCCATCCGTATCCACCGGGGCGACGTGCAGCAGCGGGTGTTCGAGCTGCTCGGCATCACCCCGGAGGAGGCGCAGGACAAGTTCGGCTTCCTGCTGGAGGCGTTCAAGTACGGCCCGCCGCCGCACGGCGGCATCGCCTTCGGCTGGGACCGGATCTGCATGCTGCTGGCCGGCGCGGACTCGATCCGCGAGGTCATCGCGTTCCCGAAGACCCGGGGCGGGTTCGATCCGCTGACCGGCGCGCCGACGCCGATCACCGCGCAGCAGCGCGCCGAGGCCGGCGTCGACGCCAAGCCGAAGCCGGCGGCGGCGCCGCACACCGGCACCGCCGGCCCGGTCGCCCCGGTTGCCGACCCGACCTGACCCGCCCTTCTCTCGTCGATCATGAGGTTGGCGGGCACCGCTCCGGCGTGTCGCCCCGCCAACCTCATGATCGACACGTGAGGGAGGGGACGGGATGACGCTGCTCGTGGTGGGGGCCAGCGGCTTCCTGGGCGGGGAGGTGTGCCGGCAGGCGCTCGCCGCGGGACAGCGCGTGGTCGGCACGTACCACTCGGCCGCCGTCGCGGTCGCCGGCGTCGAGCCGCGCCGGCTCGACGTCACCGATCGCGCCGCCGTGCGCGCGCTGCTGGCGCGGGTACGCCCCGACGCCGTCGTCGCCACCCCCTACCGGTACGACGACTGGGCGGTCACCGCCGACGGGGCGGCCAACATCGCCGTGGCCGCCGCCGAGGTGGGGGCGCGGCTGGTGCACCTGTCCAGCGACGCGTTGCACGGCGGGCGGCCGGCGCCGTATCTCGACGACGATGTGCCCACCCCGGTGTATCCGTACGGGGCGGCGAAGGCGGCGGCGGAGACGGCGGTGCGGGCGATCGACCCGGGCGCGGTGCTGGTGCGGACCTCGCTGATCGTGGGGGAGGGGAGCAAGCAGATCCAGCTCTGCCGCGACGCCCTCGCCGGCCGGGCGACCCTCTTCACCGACGAGCTCCGCTGCCCGATCGACGTGGCCGACCTGGCTGCCGCCGTGCTGGAACTGGTGCCGTCGGGCTACGCCGGCCCGCTCAACGTGGCCGGGCCGGACCCGGTCAGCCGCGCCGAACTGGGTCTCCTGGTCGCCCGGCAGCTCGGCGTCGACCCGGCCGGGCTAAAGACGACGACCGCCGTCTCCGCCGGCGTCAACCGTCCAGCCGAGGTACGCCTCGACTCCTCCCGCGCCGCCGGCCTGCTGCGTACCCGGCTGCGTGGCGTCAACGAACTTCTCGTTTCCTGAGCGTCGCCGCGCCGACTGTCGGATCGTGCACACTTCTTATGCATAACTCTTGTGCACGGAAAGTGTGCACAGATATTGTGCATGCATGGGGAACGACAAGAAGGCACCGCCGCGCCAGGTCCGGCTGGACCATCGCCAGGTGCGGGTGCTGGCTCATCCGCTGCGGACCCGGCTGCTCGGTGCGCTGCGGGTGAAGGGGCCGGCCACCGCCACCGCCCTCGCCGAGCTGCTCGGCACCAACACCGGCGCGACCAGCTACCACCTGCGCCAGCTCGCCCAGGTCGGGCTGGTCGTGGAGGATCCCGATCTGGGCACCGGCCGGCAGCGGTTCTGGCGGGCCGCGCACGACGTCACCAACTGGGAGCCCACCGACTTCGACGACGACCCGGACGCCCGGGCCGCCATCGAGTGGATTGAGGGCGACCAGGTGCGGTTCTTCGTCGAGCACGCCGAGCGGTACTTCGCGACCCGGCACCAGTGGTCCCCGGCGTGGCGGGACGCGTTTGGCATGGGCGACATCTTCATGGCCATCCCCTCCGCTCGGCTGGAGGCGCTCAAGGCCGAGGTGTGGCAGGTCCTCGAGCGCTACCGCAACGAGGCCGAATCGCACGAGCCCGGCGCGGAGCAGGTGCAGATCTATCTCGCCGCCCTGCCGCTGCTGGCGGACCTGCGGCTCGCCAACCCGCCGTCCGAGGAGGAGCGATGACCACGCTGTCCGTACGCCAGGTCCGGTTCCGCTACCTCACCCTCTACGGCCTGCGCTGGCTGCCCAGCGGCCTGATGATCCCGGTGATGATCCTGCTGATGCAGGAGCGCGGCCTCACGCTCTCCCAGATCGGCATGGTCGCCACCGCGCAGGGCCTGGTGGTCCTCGCGCTGGAGTTGCCGACTGGTGGGTTCGCCGACGCGCTCGGCCGCAAGCCGGTCCTCGCCGTCGCCTGGGTGATCGGCCTGATCTCGCTGGTCATCTTCGCGGTGGCCGACTCGTTCTGGCTCTTCTTCCTGGTCTGGGCGTTGCAGGGCGTCTACCGGGCGCTCGACAGCGGCCCGCTGGAATCCTGGTACGTCGACGCCACCCTGGCCGCCGACCCGGACGCCGAGTACGAACGCGGCCTCGGCCATGCCGGGATGGTCATCGGACTGGCCATCGGCGCCGGCGCGCTGCTCGGCGGCGGCCTGGTCGCGCTCGGCCCGCTCGGGCCGATCAGCGCGCTGACCCTGCCCGTGCTGGTGGCCATCGCCCTGCACGTCGTCTCGCTGATCGCCCTGTTCGTGCTGATGCAGGAGACCCGACCGGCCACGGGAGCCGCCGCGCTGCGCGCCTCGGTGGTCGAGGCGCCCCGGATGGTCGGGCAGGCGATCGGCCTGCTGCGCCGCTCCCGGGTGCTGCTCGCCCTGGTCGCCGTCGAGCTGTTCTGGGGCTTCGGCATGGTCACCTTCGAGTCGCTGCTGCCGATCCGCCTCTCCGAAGTGGTCGGCAACGTCGACCGGGCGGCCGCGCTGCTCGGCCCGGCCGGGTCGGCGGCCTGGCTGGCCAACGCGGCCGGCGCCGCGCTCACCCCGTTCCTGCTGCGCCGGCTGGGCGCCGCGCCCGCCGCCGCGCTCATGCGGATCCTCCAGGGCGGGACCGTGGTCGGGATGGGCCTGCTCGCCGGCCCGGTCGGGGTGCTCATCGCCTACCTGGCCTGCTACACCGTGCACGGCGCGTCCAACCCGCTGCACATGGGGCTGCTGCACCGTCAGGTCGACGGGCCGTACCGGACCAGCGTCATCTCGCTGAACTCGATGATGGCGCAACCGGCCGGCGCGCTCGGCGCGCTGGTGCTCACTGCGCTGGCCGACCGCAGCAGCGTCGGCGTCGCCATGGTGGTCGGTGCGGTGGTGCTCGCCCTGGCCGCGCCGCTCTACCTGCCGGCCTGGCGCGCTGGCCGGGCCGCCGCGCCCGTCCCGGCGGCCGTCGGTCAGCCGTCGCAGGTCGACCAGGCGGAGTCCGATGACAGCCCTGCCGCGGCGGCTGACCTCGACGCCGCCTCGGCCCAGGCACGCTGAGCGCGGACCTGTTAGGAGGGGGCCCCTGCTATGCGAAATGCGTTAACACGGGGCCCCTCCTTTCCGGCGGCCGAGGTGGACCGAGGTGCGGGGCTCGGTGTTGGTGTAGCCGAGCCGGCGGTAGAGCCCGATCGCCCCGACGTTGTCGGTGAAGACGCCGAGCGCCACGTGGTCGTACCGGGCGAAGAGGGCGCGGGTCATCCCGGCGGTGAGCGCCGCACCGAGGCCCCGACCGCGCCGATCGGGCGCGACCGTGAGGCCGGCGAGGAAGCCAATGTCGCCCCGGCTGCGGTCCGCCCCGCAGGCGACAAGGCGGCCGCCGTCGCGGATGCCGTACCAGTCGACGACGCGCGGGTCGCCGGGGCGGGAGGTGGTGGTGGGGAAGGACTCCTCGATCAGCGCGGCCAGGGCCGAATGGTCGGCCTCGGTGAGGCGGACCACCCGCTCCTCCTCCGGCTGCGGGGGCGGCGGTGTGGTGGTCCAGAGGAAGTCCCACTCGTCCAGCCGCGCCACGGTCAGCCGGCCGGCCACCTCTTCGGGTGCCGTGCGGGGCAGGTGCAGCCACTGGCCGGCGTGCAGCACCCCGTCGGCGACCAGGCCGGCGAAGACGTCCAGCGCCGGCCCGGCCGCCCCGAGCGCCCCGCCGGCCGGCCCCTGCTCCGGCGGGAGCAGCCAGCACACCGCGTCGTCCCGCCGCCACCCGCGCGCCTCCTGGGCTCTCCAGAGGGCGTTCCGGGCGTACGGATGGTTACCTGCGGCGGCGAGCAGGGCGTCCCGACCCACCAGAACCTGGTCGGCAGTGATCATCCGGCCAGCGTACGAGAGCCGGATCCGCGAGCCGCACGGTGCTGGCGCAGGTCGGGATACGGCGGGAGGGGACAGGCGTGCACGCCACCGACCGGTAGCGTCCGCCCGGCGGGCCGATCCACCGTGGATTGACGACGAGACCGATCGGGTACATCCGTCGCCAACCTGCTGGGACCCCTCACCGGAGGAACGACATGCTCGCCACTCTCGCCGCCGTCGTGTTCGGCTTCGCGCTGCTGCTCGACTTCCTGGGCACCAACCTCGGCGCTCCCGACCTGTTCAACGTGCACACGCTCATGTTGATCGGCTTGCTGCTGCTCGCCCTGCACCTGGCCGGGTTCGGCCGCCGCCGGGGCCGCTGGTACCGGGGTCGGCGTCCAGGCGTCGGCTGACCGGAACGGATCATCGCGGGCCGGGCCAGCGGCGCGATTCCAGCGTCGTCGGTCCGGCCCGGTACTGTTCTCGTGATGGAGTCCGACGCCCTCTTCACCCTCGGCGAACCCGCCGGAGCGCCCAGCGCCCCCGGGGGTCCGACCGGCGTGGACGGGTTCAGCGCCGCAGGCGCGGACTCGCCGCTGCCGGTCCGGATGCGGCCGTCGAGCATCGACGAGCTCGTCGGGCAGGACCACCTGCTCACCCCGGGCGCGCCGCTGCGCCAGCTGGTCGAGGGTGCGGCGCCGATGTCGGTGATCCTCTGGGGGCCGCCCGGCAGCGGCAAGACCACCATCGCCCACCTGGTGGCCCAGGCCACCGACCGCCGCTTCGTCGCGATGTCCGCGCTGACGGCCGGGGTGAAGGACGTCCGCGCGGTGATCGACACCGCCCGCCGGCAGCGGCGTGCGGGCGGCCCGCCGACCGTGCTCTTCATCGACGAGGTGCACCGGTTCAGCAAGACCCAGCAGGATTCGCTGCTCGCCGCGGTGGAGGACAGGACCGTCACACTGCTCGCGGCGACCACCGAGAATCCGTACTTCTCGGTCATCTCACCGCTGTTGTCCCGCTGCGTACTGCTCACGCTCCAGCCGCTGGACGACGACGCCGTGCGTGGCCTGCTGCGCCGCGCGGTCGCCGACGAGCGCGGGCTGGGTGGCACGCTGGTCCTGGAGACCGAGGCGGAGGACCACCTCGTCCGCCTCGCCGGCGGCGACGTACGCAAGGCGCTGACCGCCCTGGAGGCGGCGGCCGCCACCGCCACCGCGCTCGGCGCCGCGCGGATCGACCTGGCCACCGCCGAGCAGGCCGTCGACGTCGCCGCCGTACGGTACGACCGCGACGGCGACGCCCACTACGACGTGGTCAGCGCGTTCATCAAGAGCATGCGCGGTTCGGACGTGGACGCGGCGCTGCACTGGCTGGCCCGGATGCTGGTGGCCGGCGAGGACGCCCGGTTCATCGCCCGGCGTCTGGTCATCTTCGCCAGCGAGGACGTCGGCATGGCCGATCCCACCGCCCTGAGCGTCGCCACCGCCGCCGCGCACGCCGTCGAGTACGTCGGGCTGCCCGAGGCCCAGCTCAACCTGGCCCAGGCGGTGATCCACCTGGCCACCGCACCGAAGTCCAACTCGGCCACCACGGCGATCAGCGCGGCGATCGCCGACGTGCGCGCAGGCCGGGGCGGGCCGGTGCCACGGGCGCTGCGTGACGCCCACTACGCGGGGGCCCGTGGCCTCGGGCACGGCACCGGCTACCGCTATCCGCACGACGACCACCGTGGGGTGGTCACCCAGCAGTACGTCCCGGACGATCTCGTCGGGACCGACTACTACCGGCCCAGCGGTCACGGGGCCGAGCGGGCGGTGGCCACCCGGCTGCCGCTGCTGCGTCGGATCGTCCGCGGGCTGCCGGCACCGGCGGTCCGTACGGAGGAGGGCACGCCGGTCGCCGTGCCCGCCGGCCGTTCGGCCGGCGGCGAGCAGGGCAACGCGGTGAACGAGGGCGGCAGCGACGCCGTCGGGGAGGGTCAGCAGTGATGGCGCGTGGTCCGGAGCGGCCGGAGGACGGCCCCGACGAGCGGCGCGACCGGAGCGCCAAGGGCCGCCGGTGGGGCCGGGGCAGAGCCGACGCCGAGCCGGACGAGGCGGCGGTCGGCGAGGAGTTCGGCTGGATCGACGACCTGCGTACGGCCAAGCAGCAGCGTACCGACCTCGGTCCGGACGGTGACCTGCCGGCGGCCCCGCCGCCGTCGCCCGCTGGGCCGCCACCGGCCGGCCCGGGGCCGCGACCCGGCCCGTCCGCCGCCGAGCCGCCACGCGCCCCCCGCCCCGGTGCGGTGTCCCCGCCTGGCCAGCCCGGTCCGGGCGGGCCGTCCGCCCCCCGGCGCGGCCCGGTCGACGCCGTCCCGGCGACGCCTCCGGTACGCCCCGACGGGCCCGATCCGGCAGCCGCCCGCCGCCGTCCCGTCGACGCCCCCTGGCCCGGTACACCCGAGCCGTCCCGGTCCCCGGTTGAGCCGTCCCGACCGCCGCGCCGGGGCCCGGCCGCGCCGCAGGTACCGCTTCCGCCGGCCGCCGGTCGGCCGGGCGACCCGGCCGGTCCGCCCGGCCGGACGACCCCGCCCACCGGTCCCGCACCGGATCGGGCCCGGGACGCTCAGGTGCCCGGCCCCGGCTGGCAACCGCCGGGTCCCACCCCGTCGCCCGAGGTACCGCCCACGCCCCGTGGCCGGCACGGTGCCGGCGGGCCCGGCGAAGCGCCCGCCGGCCCGTACGTCGGTGGCGCCGACCCGGCCGCGCGGCCCGTCTCCGGTGCCGGCCGGCGGTCCGGGCCCGACGACGTCGAGGCCCGCCCGATCTCCGGCGCCGGCCGGCGGGTCGCCGCCGAGCCCGCTGCCGGTCGGGTCAACGTGCCGTCGGCGCACGGCCCGGCTGGCCCGCCCGGTGTCGGCCAACCCGCGGTCGATCCGGTGAGCGGCGCCCCACGCCCGGGCGCCCCCGAATCCCGGCGCCGCCGCGGCGCCACGGAGCCCGACCCGTCCACGGCGGGTCTGTCCCGGGTGGACGCTCCCACCGCGCCGGGTGGGGGTCGACGCCGACCCGGTGAGCCCGACCAGCCGGTGGTGCCGCGCAGCGGGAACGCCCCGCCGGTCCCGGGTCTCCCGTCCGACACGTTCCCCGGCCGTCGGGCGGAGGGCCCGGGCACGCCCACGGCGCGGGCCGGGCGCCGGGCCGCCGCCGACGACGAACCGACTGCGGCGGGTCGGCGGGCGGCCCCCGATGACGAACCGACCGCGGCGGGTATGCGGGCCGCGCGTGGCGACGAACCGACCGCGGCCGGTCGCCGCGCCGCACCTGGGACGCCGGCTGCCCGGCCGTCCGGGGACGCACCCCAGACCCCCGGCCGGCGCCGCGCGGCTCGTGAGGACGCCGGCGACGCGCGACCGCAGCGCCCCGAGCGGCCGGCCGACTGGCGCCGGCAGGCCGGGGGGGCCCACCGCACCGACCCGGCCATGCCGGTGGTCCGCCCCGCCGGCTCCCCGGTCGGCGAGCCGGCGGGTGGTCGACCGGACGTCCCTGTGGGGCCCGACCGCGCCCCACTCGGCCGCGCCGGGGTCGCCGTGCCGCCGGTGAAGCCCGACCAATCCGGTCCGGTCCGGGGCGCCACGCAGTCCGTCGACCCCGAGGCGCCCGGCCGGGCCACCGACCGGACGGCCGGAGCGGGCGCCGACCGGACGGGCGGCCTGCCACCGGTTGGGGACCCTGGCCGGGCCGGTGGTCCGCCCACCCGCGGTGGCCGGGCCACCGGTCGTGGGCCCGGTGGCGACCAGGACCGCACCGGCGGCATTCCCACCGGCGGTTTCCCCACCGCGGGCGGCGCCGATCGGACCGGCGGCTTCCGCGCCGGTGGCGATCCGACCCGTACCGGGGGCCTCCCCGTCGCGGATGATCCCGCTCGGCCCGTCGGCCCCCCTGGCGGCGACGCGGGTCGTGACGCGGCGCCCCGGGCCGGGCGTCCCGGGCCGGTTGTCAGCCAGCCGGGACCCGCCCGACCGGGCCCGGTCGGTGGCGGGCGCGATGCCGGCCACGATGCCGGACCGACCCACGACGCTGCACCGACCCGCGGCACCGGATCGGCCCGCGATGCCGGTCCGACGCGCGGGGCCGGATCGGCCCGCGATGCCGGACCGGCCCGCGGCACCGCCCGACCCGGCCCGGGCGGCCCGGGCGGAGAGGACGGGCGCGTCCCGCAGGCCGGCGGCGAGCCCGGGGCACGTACCGGGGCGGCCGGTGGCCCGGCGGTGGCCCGGGCGGCCGCCTCCGTGGCCCGTCCCGGGGGCCCCGACGAGCGGCCGGCCGGCCGGGCGGTTCCGCCCGGGGCGGAAGCGGTTCGGCCCGGACAGGTCGGCGCCGCCGCCGTACCCCCGCCCGGTAGGGCCGGCGAGCCGGCGGTGGCGCGGGCCGCCGCGGTCGTACCAGCTGGGGAATCGGCCGGGCCGCGACCCGGACCGGCCGACGGGGGTGGACCGGCGGTGCGCCGGGCCGATACGGATCCGGCCCCGGCCGTCGGTACGGCCGGCGGCCTGCGCGGCGCCCGCTCCGAGCTGCGCCGGCAGATGCGCGAGCGGCGACGGCTGCGGTTGGGTGTCATCGCCCTGGTCAGCCTGGTGCTGCTCGGCGCGGTCCCGCTCTACTTCGGGCTGCGCACGCTCAGCCACGACCCGGTCTTCGACGGCCTCGACGGCCTCGACGTGCCCGCCTGGGCGGCGGTGGATCCGGTCGACCACGTCAGCGGCAACCGGTGGTGCATCCAGGAATGCCGGCTGCGGGAGCGGACCCTCGAGTCGCAGCGGGCGCCGAAGGAGACGGCGCAGGCGTACGAGCACGCCCTGGTCGGGGACGGCTGGCGGCGTTGGAAGAACGACCGCTGCCCCGAGCAGCCGACCGAGGGCAGCTACACCTGCTGGCGTCGGGACGAGCTCACCCTCGACCTCTGGGTACGCGAACCCGCCTGCACACCGCCTCCGGTGGACGGGGCACCGGCACCCACGCCGGCGCCCTCGCCCGCAGCGGAGAAGTGCACCGGGTCGTTGGTGTCGGTGAAGGTCCGTAACGCGATCGACGACGAGCGGACCGGGCCACAGCCGACCACCGACCCGTCCCTCACCGGTGTGGATCCGTACCCGACCGTCACCGACGATCCACTGGGCGAAGCGACACCCTCACCGTCCTGAGCCGGTTTCCATCACGGACGGTAGGGTCGGGGGCTGGCGGGCCCGCCCGTGTCCGCCGGCGTGCCGGGCCGGTGCGGCCGAGCGGGTACGACGGTCGCGCTTCCCGGGGCGTGGGACCCTGGGACACTGCTTGAGGAGGACATGCGCGTGGATGGTGGACAGATCGCTGCGCTGATCGCGGCCGGCGCGTTCCTGATGCTGGTGCTCGTGCTGGCGGTGCCGATCCTGCGGCTGCGGCACACCGTGGACGCGACGACCCGCATGATCACCGAGCTGAACGACCGCACCACCCCGCTGCTCGTGGACGTCAACACCACGGTGAAGAACGTCAACACCGCTCTGGAGCAGGTGCAGACCTCCCTCGACGGGGTGAACCTCCAGCTCGCCAAGGTGGACACCATGACCACCCACGCGCAGAACGTCACCGCCAACGTGGCCAATCTCGCCGCGGTGGTCTCCGCCGCCGCCGCGAACCCGCTGGTGAAGGTGGCCGCCTTCGGCTACGGCGTACGCCGGGCCGCCGCCGCCCGCCGGCACGCGGAGAACGAGCGGGAGGCCCGCGACATCATCAAGCAGCGGCGCCGTGCCGAGAAGCGGGCCAACCGGTGACCCGGCCGAGCGGGAGGATGTGACATGAGGCGCTTGTTCTGGCTGGGCATCGGCCTGGCCGTGGGCGTGCTGGTGGTCCGCAAGGCCACCCGCACCGCGCAGGCGTACACGCCGGCCGGCATCGCCAGCGGGCTGTCCGAGTCCGCGGGCAGCCTGGTCGAGTCGGTCCGCGGCTTCATCGAGGACGTCCGGACCGGGATGGCCGAGCGCGAGCAGGAGATTCACGAGGCCTTCGCCCGCGGCGAGGCGTACGACGACCAGTTCGCCGAGCTGCGGGAGGACCCGCGGGTCGGCGACCGAGAGATTTTCCCGGAGGAGCACCAGCGATGAAGACGGCGGAGATCAAGCGGCGGTACCTCGCCCACTTCGAGGCGAACGGCCATGCCGTGGTGCCGTCCGCTCCGCTGCCCGCCATCAGCGACCCGAACCTGCTGTTCGTCAACGCCGGTATGGTGCAGTTCGTCCCCTACTTCCTGGGCCAGCAGACCCCGCCGTACCCGCGCGCGGTCAGCGTCCAGAAGTGCATTCGCACCCCGGACATCGACGAGGTCGGCAAGACCAGCCGGCACGGCACGTTCTTCCAGATGAACGGCAACTTCTCCTTCGGCGACTACTTCAAGGAGCGGGCGATCCCGCTCGCCTGGGACCTGGCCACCAAGCCGGCCGACCAGGGCGGCTTCGGGCTCGACCCGGAGCGGATCTGGGCCACGGTCTACCTCGACGACGACGAGGCGTACGAGATCTGGCGCCGCACCGGCGTGCCGGTCGAGCGGATCGTGCGGCGAGGCAAGGCGGACAACTTCTGGTCGATGGGCATTCCGGGCCCGTGCGGCCCGTGCTCGGAGCTCTACTACGACCGGGGCCCGGCCTACGGGCGGGAGGGCGGCCCGGAGGTCGACGAGGACCGCTACCTGGAGTTCTGGAACCTCGTCTTCATGCAGTTCGAGCGCGGCCCGGGCACCGGCAAGGAGGACTTCCCGATCCTCGGCGACCTGCCGGCGAAGAACATCGACACCGGCATGGGCCTGGAGCGGATGTCCTCGATCCTGCAGGGCGTCGACAACCTGTACGAGATCGACGAGGTCCGGCCGATCCTGGACAAGGCCGCCGAGCTGACCGGCAAGCGGTACGGCGTGCACTCCGGCCACGCGGCCAGCGAGTCGCACCCGGACGACGTCCGGCTGCGGGTGATCGCCGACCACGTGCGGACCGCGCTGATGCTGATCGGCGACGGGGTGACCCCGTCCAACGAGGGGCGCGGCTACGTGCTGCGGCGGATCATGCGTCGCGCCATCCGAGCGGTGCGCCTCCTCGGCTACCAGGACCGGGCGCTGCCCGAGCTGCTGCCGGTGGCCCGGGACTGCATGGCCCCGTCCTACCCGGAACTGGCCGAGGAGTTCGGCCGGATCTCCCAGTACGCGTACGCGGAGGAGGACGCCTTCCTCGCCACGCTGCGCGCCGGCACCACGATCCTGGACACCGCGATCGCGGAGACCAAGTCCGCCGGAAAGAACGCCATCTCCGGCGACAAGGCGTTCCAGCTGCACGACACGTACGGCTTCCCGATCGACCTGACCCTGGAGATCGCGGCCGAGCAGGGCCTCCAGGTCGACGCGGACGGCTTCCGCCGGCTGATGGCCGACCAGCGCAGCCGGGCCAAGGCGGACGCGCAGGCCCGCAAGACCGGCCACACGGACGTGTCGGCCTACCGGTCGGTGCTCGACGGCGGCGGGCCGGTGGAGTTCACCGGGTACACCGAGCTGAACCGGGAGTCCCGGGTGCGCGCCCTGCTCGCCGGCGGCGCCGAGGTCACCGCGGCCGTGGAGGGGGACACCGTCGAGCTGGTGCTCGACACCACCCCGTTCTACGCCGAGGGCGGTGGCCAGCAGCCCGACCAGGGCCTGATCACGGTCGGCGGCGGCCAGCTCGAGGTCTTCGACGTGCAGCAGCCGGTGCCGGGCCTGATCGTGCACCGGGCCAAGGTGGTCCGGGGCGAGGTGCGCGCCGGCGAGACCGGGTACGCCGAGATCGACGTGTCCCGGCGGCGGGCCATCTCCCGCTCGCACACCGCCACCCACCTGGTCCACCAGACCATGCGCAACTTCCTCGGCGAGTCGGCCACCCAGGCGGGTTCGCTGAACGCGCCGGGCCGGCTGCGGTTCGACTTCAACACCCCGACCGGGGTCGCGCCGAGCGTGCTGCACGACGTGGAGCAGCAGGTCAACGAGGTGCTCCTGGCCGACCTGGAGGTGCACGCCTTCATCACCACGCAGGAGGAGGCGCGCCGGATCGGCGCGATGGCGCTGTTCGGTGAGAAGTACGGCGAGCGGGTCCGGGTCGTCGAGGTCGGCGACTACGCCCGGGAGCTGTGCGGCGGCACCCACGTGGCCCGTTCGGCCCAGCTCGGCCTGGTCAAGATCCTCTCCGAGGCGTCGGTCGGTTCCGGTGTCCGCCGGATCGAGGCCCTGGTGGGCATGGACGCGTTCGGCTTCCTGGCCCGCGAGCACCTGCTGGTCTCCCGGCTCGCCGAGTTGTTCCGGGTCCCCGGGGACCAGGTCGCCGAGCGGGTGGAGCAGACCGTCACCCAGCTCCGCGACGCGGAGAAGGAGTTGGAGAAGCTCCGCGCCCAGCTCGTGCTGGGCGGGGCGGCGGCCCTTGCCGCGCAGGCGAAGGACGTGCGGGGCGTCGCGTACGTGGGCACCGAGGCGCCCGAGGGCGCGGCCGTCAACGACGTGCGGACGCTGGCCCAGGAGATCCGGGGCCGGATCGACCCGGCCCGGCCGGCGGTGGTCGCCGTGGCGGCGCGGGCGAACGGCAAGGCGTCCCTGGTGGTGGCCGTCAACCAGGCCGCCCGGGGCCGGGGCCTGACCGCGAAGGACCTGGTGAAGGCGGCCTTCTCCGGCCGGGGCGGCGGCAGCGACGAGCTGGCCCAGGGCGGTGGCCTGCCCGCGGCGGAGGCGCCGAACCTGCTCCAGACGGTGGAGAAGGCGATCGCCGAGGCGTGATGGGCGCACCGATCGACGTCAGGGCGGACCGGATGGTCCGCCCTGGCCCGTCCCCGAGGGGAAGTGTCCGGTAGATGGCTGAACTGTCCCGGGGCGTACGGCTCGGGGTCGATGTCGGGCAGGTCCGGGTGGGGGTCGCCCGGTCCGATCCGCACGGCATCCTGGCCACCCCGCTGGTCACCCTCGCCCGCGACCTGACCGCGGCACCGGACGCGGTACCCACCGACATCGCCGAGCTGGTCCGGCTCGCCGCCGAGCACGAGGCGGTGGAGATCGTCGTCGGCCTGCCGGTCAACCTCGCCGGAAAGCATGGCCCGGCGGCGGCGAACGTATCGGCGTACGCTGCCCGATTGGCCGATGTAATGGGGCCGATTCCGGTGACGCTGACGGACGAGAGGATGTCGACCGTGGTCGCGAGTCGTAGGCTGGCCGAACGTGGCGTCCGGGGAAAGCGCCAACGGGCGGTGGTCGACCAGGCCGCCGCAGTGGAGATTCTGCAGAGCTGGCTGGACGCGCAGCGGAGGCGGACGCAATGATAGACGACCTTGATCTGGGGTTCGACGAGTCGGAGAGGGGGGAGAAGGGCCGGCACCGGCGCAGCGCGGTACGCAAGCGCAACGGCGGGGGCGGCGGCCGGGGCAAGACCGTCTTCGCCCTCCTGATGGCGCTCGTGCTGCTCGGCGGCATCGGTGGCGGGGCGTACATCGGGTTCGACCGGATCCGTGACCACTTCGTCACCCCCGACTTCACCGGCCCCGGCTCCGGTGAGGTGCTGGTCGCGGTGAAGAAGGGCGACACCCTCACCGACATCGGGGACACCCTCTACGACGCCGGCGTGGTGAAGAGCACCAAGGCGTTCATCGAGGCCGCCGAAGCGAACTCCCGCAGCAAGAACATCCAGGTCGGCAGCTACAAGGTCCGCAAGGAGATGAAGGCCGCCGACGCGTTGACCATGCTGCTCGACCCGAAGAGCCGGGTGGTCAACGGGGTGACCATCCCCGAGGGCATGATCAGCCTGGCGATCTACGACAAGCTCTCCAAGGAGACCAAGATCCCGGTCGCCGACTTCAAGAAGGCCGCGGCGGATCCGGTCAACCTGGGCGTGCCGGAGTTCTGGTTCAAGCGCAACGACGGCAAGAAGACGGGCGCGAAGAGCATCGAGGGCTTCCTCTACCCGGCCACGTACGAGATCCCGCCGAAGGCCACCGCCGAGCAGATTCTGTCGATGATGGTGCAGAAGTTCCTCGACGTCACCAAGGAGATGGACTTCGTCGACAAGGTGCAGAACGACCGGAAGATCTCCCCGTACGAGGCGTTGATCACCGCCTCTATCGCCCAGGCCGAGTCGGTCAACCACGTGGACATGCCGAAGGTGGCCCGGGTGATCTACAACCGGGTCTACACCGACAAGTACCGCTGCCACTGCCTGGAGATCGACAGCGCGATCAACTACTGGCTGCGGCTGCAGGGCAAGGACCCGAAGGACTCCGACGTTCTCAAGAACTCGGAGATCCACGATCCGAAGAACCCGTACCGGACGCACGGCGTGGACGGCCTCACCATCACGCCGATCAGCAACCCCGGCGAGGAGGCGCTCAAGGGCGCGATGGCGCCGCCGGACGGGGACTGGGTCTACTTCATGACCATCGACCAGAAGGGCACGATGGGCTACGGCTCCAACGACGCCGAGTACAACCAGCTCAGAAGGACGATGTGCAAGAACAAGGTGCTGACCGAGGAGAACTGCCGATTCTGAGGGCCGCCGTCGTCGGCAAGCCGATCGCCCACTCACTCTCCCCGGTGATCCATGAGGCGGGGTACGCGGCGGCCGGGCTCACCGGGTGGTCGTACACCCGGATCGAGTGCGCGGCCGACGAACTGGCCGGGCTGGTCGCGGGGCTGGGCCCGGAGTGGGCCGGGCTGTCGGTGACCATGCCGGGCAAGGAGGCGGCGCTCGCGGTGGCCGACGAGGTCTCGCCGGTCGCCGCCGCCGTCGGTGCCGCCAACACCCTGGTACGCCGCCCCGACGGCTCCTGGTACGCCGACAACACCGACGTCACCGGCATGGTGGACGTGCTCACCGCCGCGGGCTGCGTGGCGGGCGCCGTGGTCACCGTGCTCGGGGCGGGCGGCACCGCCCGGGCCGCCCTCGCCGGGGCAGCCCGGATCGGTGCGGCCGAGGTGACCGTGGTGGCCCGCCGACCCGAGGCGATCGAGGAGCTACGACCGGTGGCCCGGGCGGTCGACGTGCCGCTCGCCGGCGCGCCCTGGGACGGGGACCCGGCGCACGCCCGCGCCGACATCGTGATCTCGACTGTGCCGAAGGGGGTCGCCGACCCGCTGGCCGACAACTTCGACTGGCGGCCGGGGTCGGTCTTCTTCGACGTCGTCTACGACCCGTGGCCGACCCCGCTCGCGGCGGCGGCGCTCGCCGCCGGCTGCCGGGTGATCTCCGGGCTGGACCTGCTGCTGGCCCAGGCGGTCGGCCAGTTCGAGCAGTTCACCGGCGTCCCCGCGCCCCGCGACGCGATGGCCGCCGCGCTCGCCGACGCCCGCGCCGCCTGATCCGGTGCCCGTCCTGCGGACGGGCGCGTCCGCTGGGCGGGACTGGTCGGGCGGCGCACCGGGACGGGCACCGGGCGTGACAGACTGGCCGCTGTGTTGCGCTGGTTGACTGCAGGTGAATCGCACGGACCCGCCCTCGTCGCGCTGCTGGAGGGGGTGCCCGCCGGCATCGAGCTGACCACCGGGGAGATCTCCGGCGAACTGGCCCGGCGCCGGCTCGGCTACGGCCGGGGCGCCCGGATGTCGTTCGAGCAGGACGAGGTCGAGATCCTCGGCGGCCTGCGGCACGGCGTCACCCTGGGCAGCCCGGTGGCGATCCGGGTCGGCAACTCCGAGTGGCCGAAGTGGCGCACCGTGATGGCCGCCGACCCGGTCGACCCGGAGGAACTCGCCGGGCAGGCCCGCAACGCACCGCTCACCCGCCCCCGGCCCGGCCACGCCGACCTGGCCGGGATGCAGAAGTACGGGCACACCGACGCCCGCCCGATCCTGGAGCGGGCCAGCGCCCGGGAGACCGCCGCCCGGGTCGCCGTCGGCACGGTCGCCAAGGCTCTGGTGCGGCAGGCCCTCGGCATCGAGATCGTCTCCCACGTGGTGGAGTTGGGCCCGGTCGCGGTCAAGCCCGGCCTGCGTCCGGTGCCGCAGGACGCCGCCCGGATCGACGCCGACCCGCTGCGCTGCCTCGACCCGGAGGCCAGCGCCCGGATGGTCGCCGAGGTCGACGCCGCGAAGAAGGCCGCCGACACCCTCGGCGGCGTGGTCGAGGTGCTCGCGTACGGGGTGCCGCCGGGCCTGGGCAGCCACGTGCAGTGGGACCGGAAGCTGGACGCCCGGCTCGCCACCGCGCTGATGTCGATCCAGGCCATCAAGGGCGTGGAGATCGGCGACGGCTGGCAGCAGGCCCGGTCCCGCGGGTCCGAGGCGCACGACGAGATCATCCCCAGCGCCACCGGCGTACGCCGGATGACCGACCGGGCCGGCGGCCTGGAGGGTGGCATCACCACCGGCGAGCCGCTGCGGGTGAAGGCGGCGATGAAGCCGATCTCCTCGCTGAACCGGGCGCTCTCCACGATCGACGTCGCCACCGGCGAGTCGGCCACCGCGATCAACCAGCGTTCCGACGTCTGTGCCGTGCCGGCGGCGGCGGTGGTCGCCGAGGCGATGGTGGCCCTGGTGCTGGCCGAGGCGGCGGTGGAGAAGTTCGGCGGCGACTCGGTCGCCGAGATGCGGCGCAATCTCGCCGGGTACCTCGACGCGTTGGTGATCAAATGAGCACCCGCCCGGTCTGCGTGCTGGTCGGAGCGCCCGGCTCCGGCAAGACCACGGTGGGGCTGGCGCTGGCCGAGGCGCTCGGCGTGACGTTCCGGGACACCGATACCGACATCGAGCAGCTCGCCGGCAAGCCGATCCCGGAGATCTTCGTCGACGAGGGGGAGGCGCACTTCCGTACCCTCGAACGGGCGGCGGTGGCGGCGGCGCTGGCCGCGCACCCTGGGGTGCTCGCCCTCGGCGGCGGCGCGGTCCTCGCCGAGGAGAACCGGGCTGCCCTGATCGGGCACACCGTCGTGCACCTGTCGGTGGAGTTGCCCGACGCGGTGAAGCGGGTCGGCCTGGGCGCCGGCCGGCCGTTGCTGGCGCTCAACCCGCGGGCCACCCTCAAGCACCTGATGGACCAGCGCCGCCCGCTCTACGCGGAGGTGGCGACCGCGACGGTGGTGACCGACGGGCGTACCCCGAAGGAGATCGCCGCCGAGGTCGCCGCCCTGCTGGCGACCGATGGGCAGGCGGCCCGGTGAGAGCCGACGTGACCCGGATCCCGGTCGGCGGCGAGCGGCCGTACGACGTTCTGGTGGGGCGTGATCTGCTCGACGCGCTGCCCCCGCTGCTGCCCGACGCCAGCCGGGTCGCGGTGCTGCACGCGCCGCCGCTGAAAGCGCTGGCCGACACGCTCGGCGAGCGGCTGCGCGCGGCCGGGATGGCGCCGCTGCCGATCGAGGTGCCGGACGCCGAGGCCGGCAAGCACATCGAGGTGGCCGCCGCCTGCTGGGACCGGCTCGGCGAGGCCGGCTTCACCCGTACCGACGCGGTGGTCGGCGTGGGTGGCGGCGCGGTCACCGACCTGGCCGGCTTCGTCGCGGCCTGCTGGCTGCGGGGGGTGCGCTGGGTGCCGGTGGCGACCTCCCTGCTGGGCATGGTCGACGCCGCCGTGGGGGGCAAGACCGGGATCAACACCGCGGTCGGCAAGAACCTGGTCGGTGCCTTCCACCCGCCGGTGGGGGTGCTGGCCGACCTCGCCACCCTGGACAGCCTGCCGCCGGTCGATCTCGCCGCCGGGCTGGCCGAGGTGGTCAAGTGCGGATTCATCGCCGACCCGGTGATCCTCGACCTGGTCGAGCGGGACCGGGCCGCCGCGCTCGACCCCACCGGCCC
The DNA here is from genome assembly GCF_040634005.1 of Micromonospora sp. NPDC007271. Lineage (NCBI taxonomy): Bacteria > Bacillati > Actinomycetota > Actinomycetes > Micromonosporales > Micromonosporaceae > Micromonospora > Micromonospora sp. NPDC007271. The sequence goes on along the minus strand of NZ_JBEYER010000071.1, from coordinate 18,669 downwards.
GGTGCTGCGCGAGCTGATCGAGCGGGCCGTGCGGGTCAAGGCCGACGTGGTCTCCGGAGACCTGCGCGAGTCCGGGGTACGCGAGGTGCTCAACTACGGTCACACCCTGGCGCACGCCATCGAGAAGGTGGAGGGCTATCGCTGGCGGCACGGCCACGCCGTCGCGGTGGGCCTGGTCTACGCGGCCGCTCTGGCCCGGCTGGCCGGCCGGCTGGACGCGGCCACCGCCGAGCGGCACCGCGCGGTCGTCGACGCGCTCGGCCTGCCCACCGGCTACCGGGCCGACGCCTGGCCGGAGCTGCTGGCCGCGATGCGGGTCGACAAGAAGGCGCGGGGGAGCCGCCTGCGTTTCGTGGTGCTCGACCGCCTCGCCCGCCCGGCGATCCTGGAGGGCCCCTCCGACGAGCTGCTGGCGTCCGCCTATCGGGAGGTGGCCGGGTGAGGGTCTACGTGCTGAACGGGCCGAACCTGGGGCGGCTCGGCGCCCGCCAGGTCGAGGTGTACGGGATGACCAGCTACGCCGACCTGGTGACGATGTGCGTCGACACCGGCCGGGAGTTGGGGCTGGACGTGGTGGTCCGGCAGACCGACGCCGAGCACGAGCTGCTGGGGTGGCTGCACGAGGCGGCCGACGAGGGGGCGGCGGTGGTGCTGAACCCGGCCGCCTGGTCGCACTACTCGATCGCGGTCCGGGACGCCTGCGCGATGCTCCGCGCCCCGCTGATCGAGGTGCACATCTCCAACATTCACGCCCGAGAGGAGTTCCGGCACCACTCGGTGGTCTCCGCCGTGGCGACCGGGGTGATCTGCGGCCTCGGCGTCGACGGCTACCGCCTGGCCCTGCGTCATCTGGCTACCCGGCTGACCGCCGGGGCGTGACCGGGACGGCCGCCGGTGGCGGCGGGTCTCGTCACTCTCCGTGTTTTCGGTGCTGTCGCTCTGAGTTGCCGCAGCCGGCGCGGTGACGGGAAACTCTTCTCCGCCTTTGCTCTGCAGCCACCCGTGCAACGCCCAGCTGAGCTGGACCGATGTGATTTCGGTGGAGGCGGCGGATCGCCGAGGGCGGTGACGGAGCGTGCCTGCTGCGCCGATGGCTGCAGAGCAAAGCGGGTGGGGGAAGCCCCTGGGGGCGCCCAGGCCTGGTTGCTCTGTGTGATGTTCGGCATGTTGACGGCCCGGCGGGCCGGCCGACGGGTGGGTGGGGCGTGCGGCGCACCGAAGCGGCTTCGCTGCAACTAGTAGAATTCGTGGGTCTGTCCGCCAATTATGATCAAGGCAGGAAATGGCCACCACCAACGACCTCAAGAACGGCCTGGTACTCAACCTCGACGGCGAGCTCTGGGCTGTCGTCGAGTTCCAGCACGTCAAGCCCGGCAAGGGCGGCGCGTTCGTGCGTACCACGCTGAAGAACGTGCTGTCCGGCAAGGTGGTCGACAAGACCTTCAACGCGGGCACCAAGGTCGACACCGCGACCGTGGACAAGCGCACCATGCAGTACCTGTACGCCGACGGCGAGGACTACGTCTTCATGGACCTGGAGACGTACGACCAGATCAGCGTGCCCGGCGGGACCGTCGGCGAGGCGGCCAACTACCTCCTCCCGGAGGCCGAGGCGACCGTCGCCACCCACGAGGGCGTGCCGCTCTACATCGAGCTGCCGACCTCCGTCGTGCTGGAGGTCACCTACACCGAGCCGGGTCTGCAGGGCGACCGGTCGACCGGCGGCAACAAGCCGGCCACCGTCGAGACCGGCGCGACCGTCCAGGTGCCGCTCTTCATCACCACCGGCGAGAAGATCAAGGTCGACACCCGCGACGGCCGTTACCTCGGCCGCGCCTGATGGCCGAGGGTTCCAAGCAGCAGATGCCGGCGCGCCGTAAGGCGCGCAAGCGGGCGCTGGACGTGCTCTTCGAGGCCGACCTGCGGGACCGCCCGCCCGTCGAGGTGCTGGCCGGCTACCTCGAGCGGATCGAGAAGCCCCGCCCCGAACACCTGGGCTACGCGGTGAGTCTGGTCGAGGGGGTCGCGGCGCACCTCGACCGGGTCGACGAGCTGATCGCCAGCTACGCCGAGGGCTGGACGCTGGACCGGATGCCGGCGGTCGACCGCAACCTGGCCCGGATCGCGGTCTACGAGCTGCTCTACGTCGACGAGATCGACGACGCGGTGGCGATCAGCGAGGCCGTCGAGTTGGCCCGGCAGATGTCGACCGACGACTCGCCCCGCTTCCTCAACGGCATCCTCGGCCGGATCGCCGAGTACGCCACCCGCTGACCGGCGTCAGCCGCGTCACACCAGGACGACGGAAGGGCCCGTGCCGACGGCACGGGCCCTTCCGGTGTGACAGCGGTCAGCTCGCGAAGAACGCCCGCGGGTCGGCGACCAGCACCCCGTGCTCGGTGAGCCGCTCGATCAGGCCCGACGGCGAGGCGTCGTAGACGATCGCGAGGGCGCGCAGGTCGTCCGCGCGGATGGAGAGCACCCGGCCGTTGTAGTCCCCGCGCTGCTGCTGGATGGCGCGGGCGTACCGGGCGACGTAGGCGAGTTCCTCGGAGGCCTCGTCGTAGAGCCGCTCCAGGTCCAGGACGATCTTGCTGGTGGGCTCGTGGCGTACCCCGCTGCCGTCGGGCAGCAGCTCCGAGACGGGAACGCGGTAGAACTCGGCCAGTTCCGCCAGGCGGGACACGGTGACTGCGCGGTCGCCACGCTCGTACGAGCCGACCACCACGGCCTTCCACCGCCCGTTCGACTTCTCCTCCACACCCTGCAGGGACAGGCCCTGCTGCTGGCGGATGGAGCGCAGGCGGGCGCCCAGCGACTTGGCGTATTCAGAGGGCATTCGGACACTCCCAGTGCTGCTCGGGGTTCACCCAGCTATCGCTACGGAGCGTGACGGTACGGGGATTGCGACACGGGGTCAAGTGCCCGTGGCCGTACCGTTGGGGAGCGGAGGAGGGGTTATCCGGATTTTTGGCACCCTGACCTGGGGGTCAGTACCGGCGGCGGTCGACCTGGTGACCGCTGGTAACGTGGCGTGAAGCCCCGGTCCGGGCCCCGCGGGGCCCGCCCGGAGATCCCAGACATCCTTTAACGACCCGTCCCGTGAGGCGGGGAAGGAGGTCCGCCGTGGCCTGCCCACCGGCTGCCCAGTCGTCGCCGCCGCGACAACCCTCGGTGAAGGTGATCCTCGCCGCAGCCGACGTGTCGCGGGTGGTCGACCGCATCGCCCACCAGATCCTGGAGAAGACCCAGGGCGCCGCCGACACGGTCCTGCTCGGCATACCCACCCGCGGGGTCCCGCTCGCGAGGCGCCTCGCCGCCCGGATCAGCACCTTCGAGGACGTGACCGTCCCGGTCGGTGTGCTCGACATCACTCTCTACCGCGACGACCTGCGCCGGCAGGCCACCCGCGCGGTCGGCCCGACCGAGCTGCCCAGCGGCGGCATCGACGGCCGGCGCGTGATCCTCGTCGACGACGTGCTCTTCTCCGGGCGTACCGTGCGGGCCGCCCTCGACGCGCTCAGCGACGTCGGCCGGCCGTCCTCCGTGCAGCTCGCCGTCCTGGTCGACCGCGGCCACCGCCAGCTGCCGATCCGCGCCGACTACGTCGGCAAGAACATTCCGACCGCGCTCGCCGAGAACGTCAAGGTCACCCTCTCCGAGACTGATGGCTCCGACGAGGTCCGGCTGTACCCGGGAGCCGCCGCATGATCCGCCACCTGCTCTCCGGCGCCGACCTGGACGCGGCCACGGCCACCCAGATCCTGGACACCGCGGCCGAGATGGCCACCGTCGCCGGCCGCGAGGTCAAGAAGCTGCCCGCGCTGCGCGGCCGGACCGTGGTGAACCTCTTCTACGAGGACTCCACCCGGACCCGGATCTCGTTCGAGGCGGCCGCCAAGCGGCTCAGCGCCGACGTGATCAACTTCTCCGCCAAGGGCTCCAGCGTGGCCAAGGGCGAGAGCCTGAAGGACACCGCGCTCACCCTGCAGGCCATGGGCGCCGACGCCGTGGTGGTCCGGCACCCCGCCTCCGGTGCCCCGCACCGGCTGGCCAACTGGGTGGACGGGTCCGTGGTCAACGCCGGCGACGGCACCCACGAGCACCCCACCCAGGCGCTGCTCGACGCGTACACGATGCGCTCCCGGCTGGGCCGCCTCGCCGGCCTGCACGTGGCGATCGTCGGCGACGTGCTGCACTCCCGGGTGGCCCGCTCCAACGTGCTGCTGCTGTCGACCCTCGGCGCCAAGGTCACCCTGGTCGGCCCGCCCACCCTCATCCCGGTGGATATCGCCGCCGCGCTCGCCCCCGGCACCGATGTCTCCTACGACCTCGACGCCGTTCTACCCGGTGTGGACGTGGTGATGATGCTGCGGGTGCAGCGGGAGCGGATGAACGACTCCTACTTCCCCTCGGCCCGTGAGTACGCCCGCCGGTACGGGCTCGACGGGCCACGCCTGCGGCGGCTGCCCGAGCACGCGATCGTCATGCACCCCGGCCCGATGAACCGGGGCATGGAGATCACGCCCGAGGTCGCCGACTCACCCCGCTCCACCATCGTCGAACAGGTCGCCAACGGGGTCTCCGTGCGGATGGCCGTCCTCTACCTGCTGCTCGGAGGGAACAACCGGTGACCGCGTACCTGATCCGGAACGTGAGTGTGGTCGGCGCCGCGCCGACCGATCTGCTGATCCGCGACGGCGTCGTGGCCGAGACCGGCGCGGGACTGACCGCGCCGGACGCCCCGGTGCTCGACGCCACCGGCCTGGTCGCCCTGCCCGGCCTGGTCGACCTGCACACCCACCTGCGCGAGCCGGGCCGGGAGGACGCCGAGACCGTCGAGTCCGGCTCCCGGGCCGCGGCGCTCGGCGGCTACACCGCGGTCTGCGCGATGGCCAACACCTCGCCGGTCGCCGACACCGCCGGGGTGGTCGAGCAGGTCTGGCGGCTCGGCCGGGAGGCCGGGCTGGCCGACGTGCAGCCGATCGGCGCGGTCACCGTCGGCCTGGCCGGCGAGCGCCTGGCCGAGCTGGGTGCGATGGCCGACTCGGCGGCCCGGGTACGGATCTTCTCCGACGACGGGCACTGCGTCGCCGACCCGATGCTGATGCGCCGGGCCCTGGAGTACGTCAAGGCGTTCGACGGGATCATCGCCCAGCACGCCGAGGAGCCCCGGCTGACCGAGGGCGCGCAGATGCACGAGGGCGAGGTCTCCACCCGGCTCGGGCTGACCGGCTGGCCGGCGGTCGCCGAGGAGGCGATCATCGCTCGGGACGTGCTGCTGGCCGAGCACGTCGGCAGCCGGCTGCACGTCTGCCACGTCTCCACCGCCGGCAGCGTGGCGGTGCTGCGGCACGCCAAGGCGCGCGGGGTGAAGGTCACCGCCGAGGTGACCCCGCACCACCTGCTGCTCACCGACGAGAAGGCGGCCACCTACGACCCGGTCTACAAGGTCAACCCCCCGCTGCGCACCGCTGCCGACATCGCCGCGCTGCGCACCGCCCTCGCGGAGGGCGTGATCGACATCATCGCCACCGACCACGCCCCGCACGCCGTGGAGGACAAGGAGTGCGAGTGGGCGTACGCCCGGCCGGGAATGCTCGGCCTGGAGACGGCGCTCTCCATCGCGCTGGACGTGTTCGGCCCGCAGTGGGACCTGATCGCCGAGCGGATGTCCCGCGCCCCGGCCCGGATCGCCGGGCTGGACGGGCACGGCGTCGACCCCGCCCCCGGCGTGCCGGCCAACCTGACCCTGGTCGACCCGGCCGCCCGCCGCGTCATCGAACCGGCGGAACTGGCCAGTCGCAGTCGCAACACCCCGTATGCCCGCATGACGCTGCCGGGTCGCATCGTGGCGACCTTCCTGCGCGGCGAGCCGACGGTCCTGGACGGAAAGGCTGTCAAGTGATCCGCAGACGACCCGCGATCCTCGTGCTCGAGGACGGGCGCACGTTCCACGGCGAGGCGTACGGCAGCGTCGGGGAGACCTTCGGCGAGGCGGTCTTCAACACCGGCATGACCGGCTACCAGGAGACCCTGACCGACCCGTCGTACCACCGGCAGGTGGTGGTGCAGACCGCGCCGCACATCGGCAACACCGGCGTCAACGACGAGGACGACGAGTCATCCCGGATCTGGGTCGCCGGGTACGTGGTCCGCGACCCCGCCCGGATCGGCTCCAACTGGCGCGCCACCGGCGGCCTGGAGGACCGGCTCGCCGCCGAGGGCGTGATCGGCATCAGCGGCGTGGACACCCGGGCGCTCACCCGCCACCTGCGGGAGCGGGGCGCGATGCGGGTCGGCATCTCCAGCGTCGACGACGACCCCCGGGCCCTCCTCGAACGGGTGCGCCGGTCACCGCAGATGGTCGGCGCGGACCTCTCCGCCGAGGTGAGCACCGAGAAGGCGTACGTGGTGCCGGCGCAGGGGGAGCACCGGTTCACCGTGGCTGCGCTGGACCTGGGCATCAAGCGCAACGTGCCGCGCCGGCTGGCGGCCCGCGGCGTCACCACCCACGTGCTGCCCGCCACCGCCACCATCGACGACCTGCTCGCCACCGGGGCGGACGCGGTCTTCTTCTCGCCGGGTCCGGGTGACCCGGCCACCGCCGACGGCCCGGTCGCGCTGGCCCGGGAGGTGCTGACCCGGCGGATCCCGCTCTTCGGCATCTGCTTCGGCAGCCAGATCCTCGGCCGGGCGCTCGGCTTCGGCACCTACAAGCTCGGCTACGGCCACCGCGGCATCAACCAGCCGGTGCTCGACCGGGTCACCGGCAAGGTCGAGGTGACCAGCCACAACCACGGCTTCGCGGTCCAGGTCCCCGGCGCGGGGCCCGGCGCCGTGGTGCCCGACCAGGTGATCGACACCGAGTTCGGCGGCGTCCAGGTGTCGCACGTCTGCCTCAACGACAACGTGGTCGAGGGGCTGCGGGCCAAGGACGTGCCCGCCTTCACCGTCCAGTACCACCCGGAGGCGGCGGCCGGCCCGCACGACGCGGACTACCTCTTCGACCGCTTCGCCGAGCTCATCGAAGGCGGAAAGAATGCCTAAGCGGACCGACCTCAAGCACGTCCTGGTGATCGGCTCCGGGCCGATCGTGATCGGGCAGGCCTGCGAGTTCGACTACTCCGGCACCCAGGCCTGCCGGGTGCTGCGCAGCGAGGGGATCCGGGTCAGCCTGGTCAACTCCAACCCGGCGACGATCATGACGGACCCGGAGTTCGCCGACGCCACGTACGTCGAGCCGATCACCCCGGAGTTCGTCGAGCTGGTCATCGCCAAGGAGCGCCCCGACGCGCTGCTGCCCACCCTGGGCGGGCAGACCGCGCTGAACACCGCGGTCGCCCTGCACGAGGCCGGCGTGCTGGAGAAGTACGGCGTCGAGCTGATCGGCGCCGACATCGAGGCGATCCGGCGCGGTGAGGACCGGCAGCTGTTCAAGGACATCGTGGCCAAGGCCGGCGTCCGGATCGGTCTCGAGGACCCGTCCTCGCTGGTGCCCCGCTCCCGGGTCTGCCACTCGATGGCCGAGGTCGAGGAGACGGTCGCCGAGCTGGGCCTGCCGGTGGTGATCCGGCCGTCGTTCACCATGGGCGGCCTCGGCTCCGGCATGGCGCACACCGACGAGGACCTGGCGCGGATCGCCGGCGCCGGCCTGGCCGCCAGCCCGGTGCACGAGGTGCTCATCGAGGAGAGCGTGCTCGGCTGGAAGGAGTACGAGCTCGAACTCATGCGCGACCGCCACGACAACGTGGTGGTGGTCTGCTCGATCGAGAACCTCGACCCGATGGGCGTGCACACCGGCGACAGCGTCACCGTCGCCCCGGCCATGACCCTGACCGACCGGGAGTACCAGCGGCTGCGCGACCTCGGCATCGCGGTGCTGCGCGAGGTCGGGGTCGACACCGGGGGCTGCAACATCCAGTTCGCGGTCAACCCGGCCGACGGCCGCATCGTCGTGATCGAGATGAACCCCCGGGTGTCCCGTTCGTCGGCCCTCGCCTCGAAGGCCACCGGCTTCCCGATCGCCAAGATCGCCGCGAAGCTGGCCATCGGCTACACCCTGGACGAGATCCCCAACGACATCACCCTGAAGACTCCGGCGGCGTTCGAGCCGACCCTGGACTACGTGGTGGTGAAGATTCCCCGGTTCGCGTTCGAGAAGTTCCCCGGCGCCGACCGGGAGCTGACCACCACCATGAAGTCGGTCGGCGAGGCGATGAGCCTGGGCCGGAACTTCGCCGAGGCGCTGAACAAGGCGATGCGCTCGATGGAGACCAAGGGCGGCGGGTTCTGGAGTGTGCCGGATCCGCGCGGGGCGACGAAGGAGAACACCCTCGCCGCGCTGCGCATGCCGCACGACGGCCGGCTCTACACCGTCGAGCGGGCGCTGCGGCTCGGCGCCTCCATCACCGAGGTCGCCGAGGCGTCCGGCGGGATGGACCCCTGGTTCCTGGACCAGATCGCCGCGCTGGTCGAGCTGCGCACCGAGATCGCCGACGCCCCGGTGCTCGACGCCGACCTGCTGCGCCGGGCCAAGCGGGCCGGCCTCTCCGACCGGCAGCTCGCCGCGCTCCGTCCCGAGTTGGCCGCCGAGGACGGCGTCCGCGCCCTGCGTCACCGGCTGGGCGTACGGCCGGTCTACAAGACGGTGGACACCTGCGCCGCCGAGTTCGAGGCGACCACGCCCTACCACTACTCGACGTACGACCAGGAGACCGAGGTGGCGCCCTCGGACCGACCCAAGGTGATCATCCTGGGCTCCGGGCCGAACCGGATCGGGCAGGGCATCGAGTTCGACTACTCCTGCGTGCACGCGGTGATGGCCCTCCGCCAGGTGGGCTACGAGACGGTCATGGTCAACTGCAACCCGGAGACCGTCTCAACCGACTACGACACCGCCGACCGGCTCTACTTCGAGCCGTTGACCTTCGAGGACGTGCTGGAGGTGTGGCACGCCGAGGACTCGTCCGGCAAGGCGGCCGGCGGGCCGGGCGTGGTCGGGGTGATCGTGCAGCTCGGCGGGCAGACCCCGTTGGGCCTGGCCCAGCGGCTCAAGAACGCCGGCGTACCGGTGGTGGGCACCTCGCCGGAGTCGATCCACCTCGCCGAGGAGCGCGGCGCGTTCGGCACGGTGCTGGCCCGGGCCGGGCTGCGCGCCCCGGCGCACGGCATGGCCACCTCGTTCGAGGAGGCGAAGACGATCGCCGACGAGATCGGCTACCCGGTGCTGGTCCGCCCCTCGTACGTGCTGGGCGGGCGCGGCATGGAGATCGTCTACGACGACGCCACCCTGCGCGAGTACATCGGCCGGGCCACCGACATCTCGCCGGACCGCCCGGTGCTGGTGGACCACTTCCTCGACGACGCCATCGAGATCGACGTGGACGCGCTCTGCGACGCCGACGGCGAGGTCTACCTCGGCGGCGTGATGGAGCACATCGAGGAGGCCGGCATCCACTCCGGCGACTCCTCCTGCGCGCTGCCGCCGATCACCCTGGCCGGCTCCCACCTGGCCCAGGTCCGTCGCTACACCGAGGAGATCGCCCGCGGCATCGGCGTCCGCGGCCTGCTCAACGTCCAGTACGCCCTCAAGGACGACGTGCTGTACGTGCTGGAGGCGAACCCGCGCGCGTCCCGGACGGTCCCGTTCGTCTCCAAGGCCACCGCGGTGCAGCTGGCCAAGGCGGCGGCCCGGATCGCGCTCGGCGCCACCATCGCCGAGCTGCGCGCCGAGGGGATGCTCCCGCCCACCGGGGACGGCGGCACCATGCCGGCCGGCGCCCCGATCGCGGTCAAGGAGGCGGTGCTGCCGTTCAAGCGCTTCCGCACCCCCGCCGGCAAGGGCATCGACGTGCTGCTCGGCCCGGAGATGAAGTCCACCGGCGAGGTGATGGGCATCGACACCGGTTTCGGGCAGGCCTTCGCCAAGTCGCAGGCGGCCGCGTACGGGTCGTTGCCGACCGCCGGGAAGATCTTCGTCTCGGTGGCGAACCGGGACAAGCGTGCGATGATCTTCCCGATCAAGCGGCTGGCGGACCTCGGCTTCGAGATCGTCGCCACCAGCGGCACCGCCGAGGTGCTCCGCCGGCACGGCATCGCGTGTGAGCAGATCCGCAAGCACTACGAGGCCGGCGCGGGCGAGGACGCGGTGTCGCTGATCCTCGGCGGCGACGTGGCGCTGGTGGTGAACACCCCGCAGGGCTCCGGTGCGAGTGCCCGCTCCGACGGGTACGAGATCCGCAGTGCCGCCGTCACCGCCGACATCCCGTGCATCACCACCGTCCCCGGCGCCGCCGCCGCGGTCATGGGCATCGAGGCCCGCATCCGCGGCGACATGCAGGTCCGCCCCCTCCAGGACCTCCACGCCACCCTCCGGGCCGCCCAGTGACCCCCCGGCTTTCGCTGATCATGAAGTTGTCGCCGGCCGCCTCGGCGTGCCGTGACGACAACTTCATGATCAGTGCCGGGGTCCGGGGAGGGCCGGCGTGATGTTCGAGCGGGTCGTGCGGCCGTGGTTGTTCCGGGTCGGGGGTGGGGACGCCGAGCGGGCGCACGAGTGGACGCTGGACCGGCTGGCCTCGGTGTCCCGGCGACCGGCCGTGCTGGCGGCGCTGCGCGCACGCTACTTCCGGGCCGCGCCGCGCACGGTGTTCGGGGTGGAGTTCCCGAACCCGGTCGGGCTGGCGGCCGGGATGGACAAGAACGGCGTCGCGCTGCCCGCCTGGCCGGCGCTCGGCTTCGGCTTCGTCGAGGTGGGCACGGTCACCGCGCACGCCCAACCGGGCAACCCCCGGCCCCGGCTGTTCCGGCTGCGCGACAGCGAGGCCGTGGTCAACCGGATGGGCTTCAACAACGCCGGTGCCGAGGCCCTCGCGGCCCGGCTGGCGGCGCTGCCGCGCCCGATCGGCGTACCGCTGGGCATCTCGCTCGGCAAGTCCAAGGTGACCCCGCTGGACGAGGCCGTCGAGGACTATCTGGCGTCCTATCGGGCGCTGAAGGAACACGGTGACTACTTCGCGGTCAACGTCTCCTCGCCGAACACCCCGGGCCTGCGCTCCCTACAGGACCGGTCCCACCTGGACGCCCTGCTCGCGGCGCTGGTGGGGGAGAAGCCGGTGCTCGTGAAGATCGCCCCCGATCTCACCGAGCCGGCCATCGCCGAGCTGCTGGAGGTCTGCCTCGACCGGGGCGCGGCCGGAGTGATCGCCACCAACACCACCCTGGCCCGGAACGGGCTCGCCCCGGCCGACCGGGCGCGGGGCGCGGAGACCGGCGGCCTCTCCGGCCGTCCACTGACCGGGCGGGCCCGGGAGGTGGTCGCCTTCGTGCACCGGGAGACCGGCGGCCGGCTGCCGGTGGTCGGCGTCGGCGGCATCCTCGACCCGGACGACGCCACCCGGATGTTCGACGCCGGCGCCAGCTTGGTCCAGCTCTACACCGGCTTCATCTACCACGGCCCGGCCCTAACCCGCGCCATCACCCACCCCACCCCCCGCTGACCCCACCCCCACCCCCCTCTCCCCGGCGATCTTGCAGTTCGTGCCCCGGCATATCGCTCATTCCGGGCAGGACACGGGCCGAAACTGCAAGATCGCCGGGGGAGGGCGGGGAGGGAGGGAAGGGAGGGGGTGGGGAGGGGGAGGGAAGGAGAGTTTGTGACGGTTGAGGAGATTCTTGCGGCTGACCGGCGGCACGTCTGGCATCCGTACGCGGCGCTGCCGCCGGCCAGCCCGCCCTACGTGGTGGAGAGCGCCGAGGGCGTACGGCTGCGGCTGGCCGACGGCCGGGAACTGATCGACGGGATGTCGTCCTGGTGGGCGGCGATCCACGGCTACCGGCACCCGGTGCTGGACGCCGCCGTCACCGACCAGCTCGGCCGGATGAGCCACGTGATGTTCGGCGGCCTCACCCACGAGCCCGCGGTACGCCTGGCGCGAACCCTGGTCGAGCTGGCCCCGGACGGCCTGGAACACGTCTTCCTGGCCGACTCCGGCTCGGTCAGCGTGGAGGTCGCGGTGAAGATGTGCCTGCAGTACCAGCGGGCCACGGGGCGGCCGGAGCGGCGCCGGCTCGGCACCTGGCGGGGTGGCTACCACGGCGACACCTTCCACCCGATGAGCGTCTGCGACCCCGAGGGCGGCATGCACCACCTCTGGGGGGACGTGCTGCCCCGGCAGGTCTTCGCGCCGGCGCCGCCGGGCGGCTACGACACCCCACCCGACCCGGCGTACGAGGCGGCCCTGGTGGACGCGGTGGAGCGGCACGCCGACGAGTTGGCCGCGGTGATCGTCGAGCCGGTGGTCCAGGGCGCCGGCGGGATGCGTTTCCACCACCCGCACTATCTGCGGGTGCTGCGCGAGGTGACCCGGGCGAACGGCATCCTGCTGGTCTTCGACGAGATCGCCACCGGCTTCGGCCGGACGGGGACCATGTTCGCCGCCGAGCACGCCGGGGTCGCCCCGGACGTGCTCTGCGTCGGCAAGGCGCTCACCGGCGGCTACCTCACCCTGGCCGCCGCGCTCTGCACCGCCGAGGTGGCCCGCGGCATCTCCGCCGACGGGGTGTTGGCGCACGGCCCGACGTTCATGGGCAACCCGCTCGCCTGCGCGGTCGCCAACGCCTCCCTGGGCCTGCTGCGGGCCGGTGACTGGGCGGGCCGGGTGGCCGAGATCCAGAGCGGGCTCCGGGCCGGTCTGGAGCCGCTGCGGGCCGCCCCCGGGGTGGCCGACGTCCGCGTGCTCGGCGCGATCGGCGTGGTCCAGCTCGACCACGAGGTGGACCTCCCCCGGGCGACCGCCGCCGCGGTCGCGCAGGGGGTGTGGCTGCGGCCGTTCCGCGACCTCGTCTACACCATGCCGCCGTACGTCACCGACGCGGCGGACGTGGCACGGATCGTCGCCGGGGTCGAGGCGGCGGTCAAGGCCGGTTGAGCGGGCGCACCGGACAGCGGGCAGCGGCCACCTCGACGCGGTGCCCGCCGACGCGCAGCGCCGCCGCGCCGAGGCCGCCACCCCGGACGCGCCGTGCGGCGGCCGCCACCCCGGACGCGCCGTGTGGCGGCCGGCAACCGCAGGGAACGTCCGTCCCGGCAGGGGCGGCGGCAGGATGACCGAGGCACACCGCGGCGGGACGCCGCGCGAGGAGAGGGAGAGACGCGATGGAGACCTTCGGCGCCCGCCTGCATCGGGCCGTGGCCGAGCGGGGACCGCTCTGCGTGGGTATCGACCCGCATCCCGGGTTGCTGGCCCGCTGGGGGCTCGCTGACGACGTCGAGGGCCTCGACCGGTTCAGCCGGACGCTCGTGGAGGCGCTCGGTGACCGGGTGGCGGTGGTGAAGCCGCAGTCGGCCTTCTTCGAGCGCTTCGGGTCGCGGGGCATCGCGGTCCTTGAGTCAACTATCCGACAGTTGCGAAATGCCGGCGCACTCGTTCTCCTCGACGTCAAACGTGGCGACATCGGGTCGACGGTCAGCGCGTACGCCGCGGCGTACCTCGATTCATCCAGCCCGCTGTATGTCGACGCGGTGACGGCGAGCCCGTACCTCGGGGTCGGGTCGCTGGCGCCGATGTTCGAACTGGCGACCGCGCACGGCGGTGGAGTCTTCGTCCTGGCGCTCACCTCCAACCCGGAGGGCGCCGCCGTGCAGCGCGCCGTCGGCGCCGACGGGCGGACCGTGGCGCAGACCGTTATCGACGAGATTGCGCAGCTCAACCGGGGTGCCGAGCCGCTCGGCAGCTTCGGTCTGGTGGTCGGCGCGACGATCGGGGACACCGGCCACGATCTCTCCGCGGTGCACGGTCCGCTGCTCGCCCCGGGGCTGGGCGCGCAGGGTGCCACGGCCGCGGACCTGCGCACCGTGTTCGGCGCCAGCCTGCCCTCGGTGCTGCCGTCGTACTCCCGGGAGGTGCTGCTCGCCGGGCCGGACCCGGCCGCCCTGCGGGCCGCCGCCGAGCGGGCGTTGGCCGACTGCCGGGCCGCCCTGGCCTGCAACGACTGACTGACGGCTCGGTCACTTTATGATGATCTTTGCGCGCCCACGTTGCTGAAAACTCCGTTGACCGCTAGTTTTCCCCGCGCTGGGAACCACGGACCCCTTTGGTTGCCAGCGACACCACGTTTCACAGCAGCGGCGGTGCGTACCGCCCGCCGCGTTAGGGACCTGAGGAGAACTGGTGCCGCTCCCGTCACTGACCCCCGAGCAGCGCGCTGCCGCGCTGGAGAAGGCCGCGGAGATCCGCAAGGCCCGTGCGAAGCTGAAGGAGGACCTGAAGCAGGGCAAGACCAGCCTCGCCACCGTCCTTGAGCAGGCCGAGTCGGACGACGTCGTCGGCAAGCTGAAGGTGTCGGCCGTCCTCCAGGCGATGCCGGGCATCGGCAAGATCCGGGCCACCCAGATCATGGAGAAGCTCAAGATCGCCGACAGCCGCCGCCTCCGCGGCCTGGGCGAGCAGCAGCGCAAGGCTCTGCTTGGAGAGTTCGCCGCCAACTGAACAGCGCACCGTGTAGAAACAAGCGGTGAGCACGGATGACGAGGCGCGCCCGGCGGCTCGGCTCACTGTCCTGACCGGACCTTCGGGGGCCGGCCGGGGGAGTGTCGTCGAGCAGGTCCGGGCGCGCTTTCCGTCGGTGTGGGTGCCGGTGGCGGCGACCACCCGGCCCCCCTGCCCCGGCGAGGTGGACGGCGTCGACCGGATCTTCCTCGACCCGGCCGCGTTCGACCGGATGATCGACGCCGACGAGCTGCTGGAGTGGAGCCGGATCGGGCCGTACCGGCGGGGTGTGCCGCGGGTGGGCGTGCGGGCCGAGCTCGCCGCGGGCCGCCCGGTGCTGTTCCCGCTGGACCTGCCCGGCGCGCTCGCCGTCCGGGCCACCGTGCCGGACGCCCAACTGGTGCTGCTCGCCCCGCCGTCGTACCGGCCGGACCCGGCCGTCGCGGCGGCGTTCGCACACGCCGTCCGGCACGACCGCACCGAGCGCGCCGCGGAGGAGCTGGTAGGCTTGCTCGGTTCTTCCTTCCTGGCTCCGGCCCAACCGCGCCTGAGCGGTTGAGAGACCACCGCCCCCGGGCGGTGCACGAGACGCAGAGGTTATTCCGTGGGATCCATCACCACCAACCCCGAGGGCATCACCAACCCGCCGATCGACGAGCTCCTCGAGAAGACGACCTCGAAGTACGCTCTGGTGATCTTCGCCGCCAAGCGCGCGCGCCAGGTCAACGCGTACTACAGCCAGCTCGGTGAGGGCCTGCTGGAGTACGTCGGCCCGCTCGTGGAGACCACCCCGCAGGAGAAGCCGCTCTCCATCGCCATGCGCGAGATCAACGCGGGCCTGCTCACCGCCGAGCCGACCGACCAGCCGTAGTCCCCTCCGCGTCGATGTCCGCCGAGATCGTCCTCGGGGTCGGTGGCGGCATCGCCGCCTACAAGGCGTGTGAGCTGCTGCGGCTCCTCACCGAGTCGGGCCACCGGGTCCGGGTCGTGCCGACCGCGTCGGCGCTCCGCTTCGTCGGGGCGCCGACCTGGGCCGCGCTCTCCGGCCAGCCGGTGGCCGACGACGTCTGGTCGGACGTGCACGAGGTGCCGCACGTCCGCCTCGGTCAGCACGCCGATCTGGTCGTCGTGGCCCCCGCGACCGCCGACCTGCTCGCCAGGGCCGCCCACGGCCTCGCCGACGACCTGCTCACCAACACCCTGCTCACCGCCCGCTGCCCGGTCGTGCTCGCCCCGGCCATGCACACCGAGATGTGGGAGCACCCGGCGACCGTCGCCAACGTGGCGACCCTGCGGTCCCGCGGGGTGCGGGTGATCGAGCCCGCCGTCGGGCGGCTCACCGGGAAGGACACCGGCAAGGGCCGGCTGCCCGACCCGGCGGAGATCTTCGCGGTCGCCCGCCGGGCCCTGGCCCGGGGCGTCGCCGCCCCGGCCGACCTGGCCGGCCGGCACGTGGTGGTCACCGCCGGCGGCACCCGGGAGCCGCTCGACCCGGTGCGGTTCCTCGGCAACCGGTCGTCCGGCAAGCAGGGGTACGCGTTCGCCCGCGCCGCCGTCGCCCGGGGCGCCCGGGTCACCCTGGTCGCGGCCAACGTCGCGCTCACCGATCCGGCCGGCGTGGATCTGGTCCGGGTGGGCACCACCGAGGAGCTGCGTACGGCCACGCTGGAGGCGGCGGCAACGGCGGACGTCGTGGTGATGGCCGCCGCCCCCGCCGACTTCCGCCCGGCCAGCTACGCCCCGGGCAAGATCAAGAAGGCGGACGACGGCAGCGCGCCCACCATCGAGCTGGTCACCAATCCGGACATCGCCGCCGAGTTGGGGCGACACCGCCGGCCCGGGCAGGTGCTGGTGGTCTTCGCCGCCGAGACCGGGGACGCCGAGGCCAACGGCCGGGCCAAGCTGGCCCGGAAACGGGCGGACCTCATCGTGATCAACGAGGTCGGCGTGGACAAGGTGTTCGGTGCCGAGACCAACGCCGCCACCGTGATCGGGGCGGACGGTTCGGTGCACCGGCTGCCCGAACAGCCCAAGGAGGAGTTGGCCGATGCCGTCTGGGACCTCGTGAGCGGTCGACTGACCGAGCGATCCTGACGGTTGGCACCTGCCGTTCCGGGGGTCACGCTGGGAGCAGGTTGACTAAACTGCCGCCGAGCGACCTTTTCTCGAATTCACACGTTTAGGAGTGCCGTGACACGTCTCTTCACGTCCGAATCGGTCACGGAGGGCCACCCGGACAAGATCGCCGACCAGATCAGTGACGGCATTCTCGACGCGCTGCTCGCTCAGGACCCGCGCAGCCGCGTCGCGGTGGAGACCCTGATCACCACCGGCCAGGTGCACGTCGCCGGCGAGGTCACCACCAAGGCGTACGCCGACATCCCGACCATCGTCCGGGAGACCATCCTGGACATCGGGTACGACTCTTCGAAGAAGGGCTTCGACGGCGCCTCCTGCGGTGTCAGCGTCTCCATCGGCTCCCAGTCGCAGGACATCGCGCAGGGCGTGGACAACGCGTTCGAGCTGCGTACCGGCTCGTCGGAGAGCGCGCTGGACGCGCAGGGCGCCGGCGACCAGGGCATGATGTTCGGCTTCGCCTGCTCCGAGACGCCCGAGCTGATGCCGCTGCCGATCGCGCTCGCCCACCGCCTGGCCCGTCGCCTCGCCGCGGTGCGCAAGGACGGCACCATCCCGTACCTGCGGCCGGACGGCAAGACCCAGGTGACCATCGAGTACGACGGGCTGCGCCCCGTCCGGCTGGACACCGTCGTCGTCTCCAGCCAGCACGCCGCGGACATCTCGCTCGAATCGCTGCTCACCCCGGACATCCGGGACCACGTGATCAACCCCGAGCTGGAGGGCCTCGGCCTGGACACCGAGGGTTACCGGCTGCTGGTCAACCCGACCGGGCGGTTCGAGATCGGCGGCCCGATGGGCGACGCCGGCCTCACCGGTCGGAAGATCATCGTGGACACCTACGGCGGGTACGCCCGGCACGGCGGCGGTGCCTTCTCCGGCAAGGACCCGTCCAAGGTGGACCGCTCCGCCGCGTACGCGATGCGCTGGGTGGCCAAGAACGTGGTCGCCGCCGGCCTCGCCGAGCGGTGCGAGGCGCAGGTCGCGTATGCGATCGGCAAGGCGCACCCGGTCAGCCTCTTCATCGAGACGTTCGGCACCGAGACCGTGCCGGTCGCCTCGATCGAGAAGGCCGTCGTCGAGGTCTTCGACCTGCGCCCGGCCGCGATCATCCGGGACCTCAACCTGCTCCGCCCGATCTACCAGCAGACCGCCGCGTACGGCCACTTCGGCCGGGAGCTGCCGGACCTGACCTGGGAGAGCGCCGACCGGGCCGCCGACCTCAAGTCGGCCGCAGGAGCCTGACCGGCACCAGGCGCAGCGACCGGCGACCCGCCGAGGGGTCGCCGGTCGCTCGCGTCTGCGTGGATCTTCCCCTGGCCCACCTCGACCGCCCCTTCGACTACCTGGTGCCGGCCGAGCTGGATGCCGACGCGCTGCCCGGGGTGCGGGTGAAGGTCCGCTTCGCCGGGCAGCTCGTCGACGGTTGGCTGCTGGAGCGCGTCGCGGAGTCCGACCACCCTCGACTGGCGTACCTGGAGAAGGTGGTCTCCCCGGTGCCGGTGCTGGCCCCCGAGGTGGCCCGGCTGGCCCGGGCGGTCGCCGCCCGGTACGCGGGCAGCCTCGCCGACGTGCTCCGGCTGGCCGTGCCGCCCCGCCACGCACGGGTGGAGAAGGACGTCACGGCGGCCGCGCCCCCCGGCCACGCCGCCCCCGCCTCCGTGGCCGGTGACGCCGCCTCCGTGGCCGGTGACGCCGCCTCCGCGGTCGGTGATGCCGTCTCCGTGGCCGGTGGTGCCGCGTCCGCGGGCGGTGATGCGGCCTCCGCCGGCGGTGGCGCCGACTCCGCGGGCGGTGATACGGCCTCCGCCCGCCGTGACGGGGACTCCGCCGGCGATGGCGCCGACGGTACGACCGTGGGCACCGGACCCGTCGGACGGTTGACGCCGGCCGGGGTGGACCCGCGCGGGTGGCGCGACTATCCGGCCGGGCCGGCCTTCCTGCGGGCGCTCAGCGACGGGCGGGCACCCCGGGCTGTCTGGTCGGCCCTGCCCGGCGAGGACTGGGCCGCCCGGTACGCCGACGCGGTGGCCGCCGCCGT
>NZ_JBEYER010000070.1:0-40836 GCF_040634005.1 Micromonospora sp. NPDC007271 | reverse complement strand
ACGCCCACCTTGCCGGCTTCCCTGGGGACGAAGTCCCGGACCGTTCGGGTGGCGGTGTCATACAGGCGCAGCGTCACCGTACAAGGGTAGCCGTCCACGCGTTTCGCGGTCGTCCGGAGCCGGGTCGTACGCTGCGTGCTGTGGACACGGCGGCACGGGCGGGAGAGACGGCCCAGACCCTGGACCGGGGGCTGCGCCTGCTGCACCTGGTCGCCGACGCGCCGGGTGGGCTGACCGTCACCGAGGCGGCGAACCGGCTGGGCATCGGCCGGGCCGCGGTCTACCGGCTGG
Source organism: Micromonospora sp. NPDC007271 (assembly GCF_040634005.1). NCBI lineage: Bacteria > Bacillati > Actinomycetota > Actinomycetes > Micromonosporales > Micromonosporaceae > Micromonospora > Micromonospora sp. NPDC007271. The sequence goes on along the minus strand of NZ_JBEYER010000070.1, from coordinate 40,545 downwards.
TCGGCGCGCTGGTCGACCACGGCATGCTGCGCCGCGACGGCGGGGGCCGGCTGCGGCTCGGCGTGGGCGTGCTGCACCTGGCCCGGCGGGCCCAGCCGCTGCTCGCCGAGGGGGCGCTGCCCGCGCTGCGCCGGCTGGCCGAGCAGGCCGGCGCGACCGCGCACCTGACCGTGGTCGAGGGTGGCGAGGGGGTCGCCCTCGCGGTGGTGGAGCCGAGTTGGACGTCGTTCCACGTGGCCTACCGGACGGGGTCCCGGCACCCGCTGGAGCGGGGGGCAGCCGGGCGGGCCATCCTGGCCGGCCGGGCGGGTGCCACCGGCCCGGTCAGCACCAGCGGTGAGCTGCAGTCCGGGGCGTACGGGGTGGCCGCCCCGGTGCTCGGGGTGCCCGGTCTGGAGGCGAGCGTCGGGGTGGTGTCGCTGGCCCCGCTCGACGTGGACGTGGTCGGCGCCCAGGTCACCGCGGCCGCCCAGGCGATCGCCGCCGCCCTGACCGGAGCCTGATCGCCGCCGCCCTGCCGGGAGCTTGATCGACTCCGCCCTGACCGGAGCTTGATCGACTCCGTGTGCGGCAACCTGTGGTCTCAGCTGCCCCGGAGACCACAGGTTGCGGCACATCGAGTTGATCTCACGTAGCACAGCCGACGGCCGTGGTGCTGGTCGTCCACAGGCCGGCGGCAACGGCAGGCCGACGGTTGTCCACAGGGGTGTCGGTGAGCGGTCCCAGGTCTGCAGGCTGATCGCATGCCTGCTCAACCACACCGGCCGGACATCCTGGCCTGGCGCGTGTTCCGTGGTTCCGAGGTGGTTCGGCGTGGTCTGCTCACCACGCATCAGCTTCGCAGTTCGGCATGGGTTCGGGTGCGCCACGACGTCTATGCCGACGCCCGCCTCGACCGGGACCACGCGCTCGCCTGTCGGGCGGTGTCGCTGCAACTGCCGTCGGACGCACTGATCGCCGGGCCGTCGTCCGCGTACCTGCACGGCATCGAGCATGCCGCCGGATTCACCGACGACGTCCATGTGCTCGCGCCCCGCCCGGCCGGGCTGCGAAGTCAGCGCGGGCTCCGGGTTCACTCGACACTGCTCACGGTGCCGTTGCCCGTGCCCGCCCGATCCGGTCAGCTGCCGCGCGAGCCGTCGTGGCAGGCACGGTCGACCAACACGCCCCTGATGTTCGCGGCCGACCCACCGATGCGGACCGGGCCGGCGGACGCCGCCTGGCAAACCGCTGTCTGGCTGGATCCGATCCGCGCGGTCGGGATCGTCGACGCGTTGCTCGGCCGGGGCCTCACCACCCCGGCGGCGCTCGCCGAAACTGGTGACCGGAATGCCGAGCGTCCGGGCGGGCGGCGGGCACGCTGGATATTTGGCCTGGCTGACGCACGAGCGGGGTCTCCGGCCGAGTCGGCGCTGCGGGTTCGCCTGGTGCTCGCCGGGCTACCCAGGCCGCTGGCGCAGCACCCGGTTCGTCTGCTGTCCGGTCTGGTGCTGCATCCGGACCTGGCCTGGCCCGAGTTCCGGGTCGCTGTCGAGTACGACGGTCACTGGCACGTCGACCCGGACCAGCTCCACCGGGACCGGCGGCGACTGAACCAGCTCGTCACGGCTGGCTGGCTGGTGCTGCATGTGACGAGCCGCCGCCTACATCAGGAGTTCCCCGCGGTCGTCCGGGAAGTCCGCGCCGCCCTGTCCTCCCGAGGCTGGCGGCCGTGAGGTCCGATCAAGCGGGGCCGGGAAATGCTCCGGCGAGTCCCCCACGTACACGATCAGCTCGGCCGGCAGCCCGGCCGCCGCCAGCAGGGTTTCGTCGGCGTCGAAGACGACCCGCGCGGCCTGCTCATCGCTCGCCGGCCAGCGCCGGCTCGGTGGGAGCGGGCGGGGCCGCCTCCGGTGCGACGCGCAGCTCGTCCAGCCGGACCAGGGCGACTCCGGCGACGATCAGCGCGCCGCCGAGCAGTTGGACGGGGCTCGGCAACTCGCCCAGCACCAGCCAGGCGATCAGCACCGCGAACATCACCTCGGTCAGCCCGACGAACGAGGACAGTCGCGCACCGAGCAGCCGGGCGCCGGCGACGCCGGTCAGGTACGCGACCACGGCCGCGATCAGCGACAGGCCGGCGATCGGCACCAGCCAGCTGACCTGGTGCCCGGCGAAGGTGACGTCGGCGGCGGCGGCCCGCAGCGGCAGCACCCCTACCGCGCCGAGCAGGCCCAGCGCCAGCCCACCGACGGCCATGCCGCCGCTGGCCATCACCACGGACGGCAGCGCGGCGTCGACCCGGCCGGCGATGACGAAGTAGCCGGCCAGCCCGACCCCGGCGCCGAGCCCCCAGAGCACCCCGATCGGGTCGAGCCGCCCCGCGCCGGTCAGATCCAGCACGAACACCAGCCCGCCGAGCGCGGTCAACGACCCGGCCACGGTGAGCAGCCGGGGCCGCTGACCGTGGACCAGCCACATCCAGCCGACCACCAGCACGATGCCGAGGTATTCCAGCAGGAGCGCGACGCCCACCGGCAGGTAGCGGACCGCGTTGAAGAAGCACGCCTGGGCCACTGCCACGCCGAGCACTCCGAACACGACGACCGTGCCGGCGTTGCGGCGCAGCACCCGCCATCGGCCACGCAGTGCCAGCACGCCCGGGACGGCCAGCACCAGCGCCGCGATGCCGATCCGGGCCAGCACGACCGCTTCCGCGGACCAGCCGCCGGTGATCAGCGAACGGGCGAAGGTGCCCGAGGTGGCGAAGGTGAGCGCGGAGATCAGGGCCAGGCCAAGGCCGACGCCGGTCCGTTCACGCATCGACAGCTCCTAGATCCGTACGACCGGTCATGTGTGAAACGCGGTTATGCTCATGACGCTAGGCCGGCATCCTGACAGGAGTCAAGTTGCGTTTCGCCCATGACACCGAGTGTGGCCTGGTCGCCACCGCCGGGCTGGTAAACACCGCCGGCCCGGACCGGGAGGGGCTGCCCGACGTGGCCGCCCTCGACCAATTCATCACCGCCCACGGCTGGACCGGCCGGCACGAGCACACCGACGCCGAACTGCGCGAGGTCCACGCCCTGCGGCCCCGGCTCCGCCGGATCTGGTACGCCGACATCGACGAGGTGGTGGTCATCGTCAACGGCCTGCTCCGCGAGTCGCGCGCGATGCCGCAGCTCATCCGGCACGACGACGAGCCGTACCACGTGCACGCCGTGCCCCGCGACGCGCCGCTGGCGACCCGGATGGCGGTCGAGGCGGCCATGGCGCTGGCCGACCTGGTCCGCATGGGCGAGCTGAGCCGGCTGCGCATCTGCGCCCACCCGGACTGCGACAACGTCCTGGTCGACCTGTCGAAGAACCGGTGCCGCCGGTTCTGTGACGCCGGCTGCGGCAACCGGGCCGCGGTCAGCGCCTACCGGGCCCGCAAGGCGGCGGCCCACTCCTGACGCACCGCGGGCCGGTCCGGCCGGCGCAGCTCGTACTCGACCTCGCGCCCCTCGCCGCGGCGTCGCGCGACGGGGTTACCGCGTCAGCGCGGCGACGAAGGTCCGCCAGGCGTACGGGTCGAAGGTGAGCACCGGCCCGGCCGGGTCCTTGCTGTCCCGCACGCCGACCACACCAGGCAGGTTCGTCGCCACCTCGACACACTGGTCATTGGAACCACTCCGGCGGCTCTTGTGCCACCGAGCGCCGGTCAACTCCATGATTCCGCCAATTCCCTCAGCCGCTCGATCGATTCCTGTGGCGGCAGCGCCACGGCGAGGGTAGCTTCCCAGGTCCGTTGCAGCCGCATGAGATCGGCCGGCCGATCCAGCTCCTGCCCGCCGATCTGGCCCCCCAGAAAGGCCAACTCCGCTCCGTCGGCCATGCTGGCGAGGATGAACGGGCCGTTCAAACCCGGGTACTCCTCGGCAGAGCACGGCACGACGTGGATCCGGACGTGTGGATGCTCAGCGGCAAGGCGGGCCAGGTGCAAGACCTGCTCGAACATGACCTTCCGGCCGCCCACCCGCCGGCGCAGCACCGACTCGTCCACCACCGCTACGAGCCGAGGTGGGCGCTCCGCATAGAGCACCCCTTGACTGTCCATCCGATCTGTTAACCGCCGCTCGACCTCGTCCGGGTTGAGCAGCGGATCGGACTCGAAGACCGCCCGTGCATATGCCTCGGTCTGCAACAGACCTGGAACATGCAGCGGGTCGAACCAGCGTAGGGCCCATGATTCCGCCAGGATTGCCCGCCAGCCGCGTAGCCAGGGCTGGGCCCGGTCCAGGCTGACCAGGTCGGTGAGCATCCGGCCGAAGAGGCCGCCGGTGTCGAGGGCCTTGTCGAACTGTTCCAGGTATTTCGGATTGGGTGGCTGCTGGCCGAGTTCCACGGCGCTGACCATCGACGGTGAGTAGTTGAGCGCCTTGGCCAGCTCGTCCTGGCTCCAGCCCCGGCGAACCCGTGCCCGGCGCAACTCCGCCACCAGGAACGCCGCCGCGGTCATCTGCCCGCCCGCCATCTCCAACCGCCCTCCAGGACCGGGGTGATCCACTCCAGCGCCGCGCCACCGGCAACCCGGCCCCGCCCACAGTGCCTCGGACAGCGCGGACAAACCCTTCCGACCGTAGTGGTGTCGTCAGCAGACTGTGAAGCGCGACGCTCGCCGCTCGACCCCCCGGGCACGGCGTCGCGGTGGGACCGCCCGCTCCCCCGGCCGGGCGGTCCCGCCAGCCGGGGTGATGTCGCAAACGATTCAGCTCTGTAGGAGGGACAACAGACATGCCTCGGCCGTCCTCGAACCAGCGCCCCGTCCCCCTCGCGCCGCGACACCGCCGCGTCTGGCGCGGGCTGCGGGCGTACTGCTCCTGCGGCCTGCGCTGGCGCACCTGCCCGGACCGGCACACGCCCGTGCCGACCGAGCCGGTCACACCTCCGCCGCCCCCGAACCGTCCACCATGGGCCCGGGCAACCGTGGCGAACCCGCAGGTCGGCCGCGCCGGACGGCTCACCCTCGCGCAGACCTGGCGGGCCAACGGCGGCCGGTGGTGACCGGCGCAGGGCTGCGGCCCGACCGCACCTGCCGCTGCGCCCGCTGTGGGTCTGCCGGGCGTGCGCCGCGCCCTGGCCGTGCGCCGCCGCCCGGCTCGCCCTGGTCGCCGAGTACGCGGCCGATCCGGTCGGGCTCAGCGTCTACCTCTGTGGTGTGCTGCACGAGGCGACGGCCGACCTGTACCGGCTGCACCCGGACGACGCCCCCGCCCCGGCGGCGCTCTTCGACCGGTTCCTCTCCTGGGCGCGGCGACGGGGTACGCCGTGAGCCCCGGTCAGGGGTGGGTCATCCGGAGCAGATCGAGGGCCTCGTCGAGCTGGCTCTCGCTGAGCTTGCCCGAGGCGACGTGCCCCCGGGAGATCACCACCTCCCGGATCGAGACCTGCTTGGCCAGCGCCTCCTTGGCGATCGAGGCGGCCTCGTCGTACCCGAGGTGGCGGTTGAGCGGGGTCACGATCGACGGCGAGCCCTCGGCGTACGCCAGGCAGACCTCGGCGTCCGCGACCAGGCCGGCCACCAGGCGGTCGGCGAAGAGCCGGCTCGAGGCGGCCAGCAGCTTGATCGACTCCAGCAGGTTGCGGCCCATCACCGGGAGCATCACGTTCAGCTCGAAGTCACCCTGCGAGCCGGCGAACGCCACCGTGGCGTCGTTGCCGATCACCTGGGCGCAGACCTGCCGCACCGCCTCGGCGACCACCGGGTTCACCTTGCCGGGCATGATCGACGAGCCGGGCTGGAGGTCGGGGATGCGCAGCTCCCGCAGGCCGGCGCGCGGGCCGGAGCCCATCCAGCGAATGTCGTTGGCCATCTTGTAGAGGCCGACCGCGATGGTGCGGAGCTGGCCGGAGGTCTCCACCAGCGCGTCCCGGGCGCCCTGCGCCTCGAAGTGGTTGCGCGCCTCGGTCAGCGGCAGGCCCGTCGAGGCGCGCAACCTCTCGATCACCTTGCCGGCGAAGCCCAGCGGGGTGTTGATGCCGGTGCCCACGGCCGTGCCGCCGAGCGGCAGTTCGGCCAGCCGGGGCAGCGCCGCCTCCAGCCGCTCGACGCCGTAGCGGACCTGGGCGGCGTACCCGCCGAACTCCTGGCCCAGGGTGACCGGGGTGGCGTCCATCAGGTGGGTACGCCCCGCCTTGACCACCGTCTCGAACTCGGCCGCCTTCTCCTCCAGCGCCCCGGCCAGGTGCTTCAGCGAGGGGATCAGATCCTCCACCACGAACTGGGTGGCGGCCAGGTGGATCGACGTCGGGAAGACGTCGTTGCTGGACTGCGAGGCGTTGACGTCGTCGTTCGGGTGCACGTTCCGGCCCAGTTCACGGCTGGCCAGGGTGGCGATCACCTCGTTGGCGTTCATGTTGGACGACGTGCCGGAGCCGGTCTGGAAGATGTCCACCGGGAACTGGTCGTCGTACCCGCCGTCGGCCACGTGCGCGGCGGCGGTGGCGATCGCCTCCGCGACGTCCGCCCCGATCACGCCCAGCTCGCCGTTGACCTGGGCGGCAGCCCCCTTGATCTGCGCCAGGGCCTTGATCTGGGCCGGTTCCAGACCCCGCCCGGAGATCGGGAAGTTCTGCACCGCGCGCTGGGTCTGCGCCCGCCACAACGCCTCGGCGGGCACCTCCACCTCGCCCATCGAGTCGTGTTCGATCCGGTAGCCGGTCGCCTCTGGAGTCGTCACGCGTACCATCCTGCCGCGCTGTTTGCCGGCCCGCAGGGAAAGCCGGGCCGCTGCGGGGCTCAGCCCAGCTCGGCCAGCAACTGCTCGCTCCTCCGCAGATCCGGGGACTCGACCTGCCGGAACAGGGCCAGCGCCCGGCTCGCGTACGTCCGGGCCTGCTGAAGGTCGGTGCCGCGCAGGCAGCGGGCCATCCCGTCCAAGGCCCGGGCCTGCTCGTAGCGGGCGCCCAATCGGGTGGCGTCGGCAAGCACCCGGCGGTGCAGGTCCAGCGCGCTGCTGGCGTCCCCCTGCTCGAGGATCGCCTGGGCCAGCAGGTTCCGCGAGGCGTACTGCCCGATCCGGTCCCCGGCGTCGCGCATCGCCGCCAGCGCTTCCCGGTGCATCGCCGCGGCCTGCTCGGGGCGGCCGGCCTCGCGTTCGATCACGCCGAGCTCGTTGAGCGCCTCGCCCTGGCCGTACCGGTTGCCGGACTTGCGCTTCAGGTACAGCGCCATCCGCAGCAGCCGGCGGGCCGGTCCCGAGTCACCCATCCGGTGCCGGATGATTCCGATGTGCCCGAGGGCGTAGGCGATCATCCCCAGGTCGCCCACCTGCCGGGCGGACAGGAGATGGTGTCGCGCCAACCGCAGCGCCTGCTCGTAGCGCCCCCACTGCGCCAGGCCGTAGGAGAGGTTGTTGAGCAGGTTGCTCAGCTCTCCGGCATCCTCCGGGCCGCGCATCATCGTCAGCGACGCGTCGAAGTACTCCTGGCCGCGGCGGTACTCGCCGTGCGCGCAGTACGCGGCCCCGAGGTTCCACAGGGTGTCGCGAACCTCCCGCTGCAGTCCCAGCCCACGGCGCAGGTCGAGGACCACCTCCGTCAGGCGGATCGCCTCCGCGAACCGAGCCTGGCGGTAGTAGACCGAGGCCAGGTAGTTCAGCATCATGGCGACGGCGGCCTGGTCCCCCAGGGCCTCGGCGGCGCGGAGGCCGATGGTGTGCATCTCGATCAACTCGTCCAGGTAACCGACCTGGTAATGGTGATGCCAGCAGACCCGGGTGAGCTGCCAGCAGTGCCGGGGCATCCCGTCCGCCTCGGCGAGTCGGACCAGCGCGGTCAGGGTGGCCCGGTTCTCGTCGAACCAGGCGACGCCCTGGGCGACCGCGGCCTCGACCAGATCCGGCCGAGGCGGTGGGGGCAGCGCGGGCAGGTGCCGGCTACCGGTCGACTCGTTCTGCCGGGCCAGCACCCCTGCCACGTGCAGGTGGTAGTCGAGCAGCCGCTGCACGGCGGCCCGCCGTTCGTCGGCGTGCGCCGGTTCGGCGAGCAGGGTGCGGGCGTACTCGACGATGAGATCGTGCAGCCGATACCGCCCCGGCGCCACCTCCTCCGCCAGATGGGCATCGACCAACTCGTCGAGCAGGTCCTGCGCGGCGGGCAGGGGCAGGTCCGTGAGGATGGCGGCCACCCGGTTGTCGAACCGTACGGCGGGGTGCAGCCCGAGTAGCCGGAACATCCGTTGTGCGCCCGACGACACCTGGGCGTACGACAGGGCGAAGGCCCGCCCCACCGAGCGTTCCCCCGCCGCGATCTCGGACAGCGGGTTCCGCCCGCCGGCCAGCCGCTCGGCCAGGTCCGCGATCCGCCACCTCGGACGGTGGGCCAGGCGGGCGCCGGCCAACCGGATCGCCAGGGGCAGGTGACCGCAGCGCCGGGCCACCTCGGCGGCGGCGCCCGGTTCGGCGGCGACCCGCTCGGGGCCGGCGATCCGGGCGAGCAGCTCGACCGCCTCGTCGGGATCCAGCACCGGCAGGGACGACGGCCGCCCGTCGTCGAGCCCGATCAGCCGGCGTCGGCTGGTGATCAGGACCAGATTGTCCGGCCCGTTCGGCAGCAGCGGCGCCACCTGCGCGGTGTCGGCCGCGTTGTCGAGAACCACCAGGGCGCGCCGGTTGGCCAGCTCGGTACGCCACATCGCCAGCCGGTCGTCGAGGTCGAGCGGCACCCGCTCGGCCGGGACGCCGAGCTGGCGGAGCAGCATCGCCACCGCGGCGGCCGGGGTCAGGGGACTACGCTCGCTGTGCCCGTGCAGGTCGAGGAAGAGGTGCGCGTCGGGGTAACGGTCGCCGAGGGCGGCCGCCACGTGCACGGCGAGCGTGGTCTTGCCGCTGCCCGCCATCCCGTCGATGACCTGGATCCGGGCCCCGTCCTCCTCGATCTCCCGCACCAGCCGGGCCAACGTCTGCTGCCGCCCGGTGAAGTCGCCGATCGCGCGGGGCAGCGAGCGGACCGGGACGGTGGCGCGGCTCTCCGGGCCACCGAACGCCAGGTCGCCGGCGAGCACCCGCTGGTGCAGTTCCTGCAACGCCGCACCGGGCTCGATGCCCAGCTCCTCGGCGTAGATGCGGCGGCCCTCCCGGTAGACGGCGAGCGCGTCCGCCTGCCGGCCCACCGCGGAGAGGGCGAGCATGAGCTGGCCGCGCAGCCGTTCCCGCAGCGGATGCCGGTCCACGCTCTCGGTCAGCTCGTCGATCAGGTCGGGCGCCTGGCGCAGCCGCAGTTCGACGTCGACGCACTCCTCCAGCGCGGCGAGGCGCTGCTCGTCCAGCGTCTGGGCCCGTCGCCGTACGCTCCGGCTGGTGATGCCGCTCAGCGCCGGCCCGCGCCAGAGGGCCAATCCGGCCCGGTAGTGTCGACGGGCCTCGATCGGCTGCCCGGCGGCCACGGCGGCCCGCCCCGCCTCGACCGTTCGGGCGAAGACCTCCGCGTCCAGGTCGTCCGGGGCGATCCGGATGCCGTAGCCGACCGGGTCGGTGACGATGGTCTCCGGCGGCAGCCCGAGCAGGGCGAGGCGCTGCCGCAGCCGCGACACGCAGATCTGGAGCTGGGTGCGGGCGGTGGCCGGCGGCCGCTCCTCCCAGACCGCGTCGATCAGCTCCTCGATGGGCAACGAGCGGCCGGCCCGCAGCAGCAGCATGGCGAGGACGGTGCGGTCCCGCCCCGCGGTGACGGTGGTCTCGCCATCGCCCAGCCGCAGGGGCCCCAGGATTCCGAACCGCATCTGCTCCCCGCACGCCTTCCTGTGCAACTTCCAGCAGGGTAGCCCGGCTGTCACGGATCGCCGCGCTCGGACGATAGCGATCTGATAGTCGATCGACAGTGCCAGGCCCGAAACTCGTTCCGGGTTGTCGGTGACGGCATCCGACGGGGGCGGTGCGCCCACCGGGAATCCCCCCCTCCCGGTTGGGCGCACCGACGTCGATGGCGCCGACCGTTGAGGGCAGGCCAGACGAGTGGGTATCATTCAACCGCCAGGAGCAGTAGCTTCCTGGAAGTGGACCCGGCAGCCTTCCGGACGGTGGGTGGGCCGGGTCTCGCGTTTCTACACGAGTTCAGACTCGCCGGATCTCGCTCACCATCGGCCGTATCGTGGCTCGCCATTCCCCACCCCGGGCCCACGACCAGGCAAGGGCGTCAGGCAGCGACAGGAGGCCATCCTCGTGTGCACGAAGGTGGTCGTAGCGCATCTGCCCGGCGACGCCGGCTAGCCGCATCTCAACGTTAAGAATGCGGACATCGGCGTTACGGCGGGATTCGTCCAGTTCCAGCACCACTCGCTCTGCGGCGACTTTGGCAGCATCGGTGATCAGAGCCCGCAGACACACCTCGCGAGCTATCCGGTGGTCGCGGTAATCCGTGGCGTCGTAGAGAACAACCGCAATATCGAGCCCCCGCAGCGCGGCAAGAATCGCCCGCCTCCGATCATCCCGCTCCTTGCAGAAGTGGATGCTGCGCTGACCAGGCAGGGTAAGCCGAGCAACGGCCTGCCGCGCAGCGACCAACCGGTGCTGATCCATCGCGACTGCGGCGAGGACGAGGCCCCGCTCCTTGGTTTCATCGACGAAGATGTGCGGGCCCACGCCCACCTCACCGGTGCCTGAGCGTCTGGAGGGGCGCTCCGGTTTCCGCCAGGAGGAAGAAATTCCAGCCGTTACGGTGTGGGCTTACCTCAGGGTTGTAGTGCTGGACGATCTGCCGGGCAGCCTGGCTCGGCGTCTTGAACGTTTGACCAGCGAGCGGCCCCGAAGTGATCTCGATGCGCCCTGGTCCTGGGATGAACGAGGCATACGTGCGGTGACCGGCGTAGTCGGCGTAGACACTGACCGCGGCAGGCTCCTTTTCGCCACGGGAGGCACCGGGCGACGACTCCGCCCGCGCCCGCGCGTCCGCAACCAGCCGGGCTACCACCTGCCCCTTCGTCAGCCCGGAGACACTTGCGGCGAATGCCAGGTACCGGTCTGTGTCGTCATCAACATCGATTGACGGCATGCGCCCACCCCTCCTCTACCGCCAGAAAGAGCAGAGGAGGTGGGAATCTTGGTCAATCCCAAAGACTCAGCAGTCTTAGGATTCTCATAATCCTCAGGTGCGGCCGATGGTGAGCACCGGCTTGGTGACCTCGGCGAAGAAGTCGTTGCCCTTGTCGTCCACGACGATGAAGGCGGGGAAGTCCTCCACCTCGATCTTCCAGACCGCCTCCATGCCCAGCTCGGGGTATTCGAGCACCTCGACGTGCTTGATGCAGTCCTGCGCCAGCCGGGCGGCCGGGCCGCCGATCGAGCCGAGGTAGAAGCCACCGTGCTGCTGGCAGGAGCGGGTGACCTGAGCGGAGCGGTTGCCCTTGGCCAGCATCACCATCGAGCCGCCGGCCGCCTGGAACTTCTCCACGTACGCGTCCATCCGGCCGGCCGTCGTCGGGCCGAACGAGCCGGAGGCGTAGCCCTCGGGGGTCTTGGCCGGGCCGGCGTAGTAGACGGCGTGGTCGCGGAGGTACTGCGGCATCGGCTCGCCCGCGTCCAGCCGCTCGGCGATCTTGGCGTGTGCGATGTCCCGGGCCACCACGAGGGGACCGGACAGCGAGAGCCGGGTCTTGACCGGGTACTTCGACAGCTCGGCCCGGATCTCGTCCATCGGCCGGTTGAGGTCGACCTTGACGACCTCGGACGCGTCGAGCTGCGCGTCGGTGACGTCCGGCAGGTAGCGCGCCGGGTCGGTCTCCAGCCGCTCCAGCCACACCCCCGACGGGGTGATCTTGGCGACCGCCTGCCGGTCGGCGGAGCAGGAGACGGCGATCGCCACCGGGCAGGAGGCGCCGTGCCGGGGCAGCCGGACCACCCGTACGTCGTGGCAGAAGTAGCGACCACCGAACTGCGCGCCGATGCCGAAGTTGCGGGTCAGCTCCAGCACCTCGGCCTCCAGCTCCAGGTCACGGAAGCCGTGGGCGCTCATCGAGCCCTGCGTCGGGAGGGTGTCGAGGTACTTCGCGGAGGCGTACTTGGCGGTCTTCAGCGCGTACTCGGCGGAGGTGCCGCCGATGACGATGGCCAGGTGGTACGGCGGGCAGGCCGACGTGCCGATCAGCCGCAGCTTCTCCTCCAGGAACTGCATCATCCGCGTCGGGTTCAGCAGCGCCTTGGTCTCCTGGTAGAGGTACGACTTGTTGGCCGAGCCGCCGCCCTTGGCCATGAAGAGGAACTTGTACGCGTCCGGGTGCCCGTCCGGGTCCTCGGCGTAGAGCTCCACCTGGGCGGGCAGGTTGCTGCCCGTGTTCCGCTCCTCCCACATGGTCAGCGGGGCGAGCTGGGAGTAGCGCAGGTTGAGCCGGGTGTAGGCCTGGTAGACGCCGCGCGAGACGGCCTCGGCGTCGGTGCCGTCGGTGAGCACGTGCCGGCCACGCTTGCCCATCACGATCGCGGTGCCGGTGTCCTGGCACATCGGCAGCACGCCGCCCGCGGCGATGTTGGCGTTGCGCAGCAGGTCGAGCGCGACGAACCGGTCGTTCGGCGAGGCCGCCGGATCGTCGATGATCGACCGGAGCTGGGCCAGGTGCGCCGGGCGCAGGAAGTGGGCGATGTCGTGCATCGCCTCGGCGGTCAGCGCGGTCAGCGCGGCAGGCTCCACGGTGAGGAACCGACGGCCACCCGGGCCGTTGACGACATCGACGCCCTCGTCGGTGATCAGGCGATATTCGGTCTGGTCGGGACCGGTCGGCAGCAAGGGGGCGTACGAGAACGCGGCGGCACTGCTCATGTCCGAAGAGCCTAGGGCAGACGTGTCGATCAGTGGCACCCGCCGGGGTGCTCCTGGGATGCCGCTCTCACCCACCGCCGGCGCAGAGTTCCCGCTTTGGTCCACAGCTTCCCTGGTCGGACGGGGGCGCGTAGGTGACGCCCGGATTCGGTCCGGGAGCGTCCCCCTCGGCCGGGGCAGGCGCGCCGGAGCTGCCGGTGCCCCAGCGGACGTACCCGATCTCCCGCCCCTCCCCGATGATCATGCCGTTCGGGCCGACCGCCAGGGCGTTCGCCGCGGTCCGCAGCGTCACCAGCTCCCGCCCCGTGCGCGGGTCGACCGCGGTCAGCCGGGACGGCTTCTCGTCGGCGATCACCGCCGCGTACGGGGTGAGGGCCGCGCCGCTCTTTCCGCTGGCCGGTCGGGTCCACTGGTCCCGGTCGACCGACAGCTCCCGCCCCAGGACGGCGCTCTTGTCGGCGCTGCGCACCAGCGCGTACCGGTCGTCGACGGCGAGCAGCTTCTGTCCGTCCGCCCCGACCTGGAGCAGCCGGCCGTCGTACCCGTCGATCACTGCCTCGCGGCCGTCCGGGGCGATCCCGATCAGCACGTTCCGGGCGCCCTGCGGGTCCTCCCGCTGCACGCAGCCGGCGTAGTCCGCGGTCCGCAGGTTCACCCCGGCCCGCCGCCACACCTCCCGCCCGGTGGCGGGGTCGACGGCGGTGATGACGAAGTAGCAGTTGCCGTCGCGGGAGGTGGCGGCGATCCGGAGCAGCCGGCCACCGATCACCGCCAGCCGCTCGTCGCGGCCGGGTTGGACGTTCTGCAGCACCCGGCCGGTGGCGGTGTCCACCACGTGCACCCGCCCGTCGACCGGGAAGCCGAGCAGCGGCGGGACCGCCTCCGGCCCGGCCACCCCGTCGTCGATGCGCGGGGCGCCCAGCCGCCGGGTGCCGAGCAGTTCTGGGTTGTCGGCGAGCAGTCCGGTGTGCACGCCGGGCAGGAACGCGGTCCACAACGGCTTCGTGCCGCGCGGCTCCCAGGCGCTCAGCGTGCAGTCGGTCGCCTGTACGCAGCGCGCGTCGAGGAGGATGTTCCGGTAGGTCCAGACCGCCACCGCCTCGTCGTCCCGGCGGCGGACCGCGCCGGTGGTCGGGTCGAGCAGCTCGTACCCCTTGACCAGGAGCTTGCCCACGGCGATGACCGGGTCCCGGTCGCCGCCGGCGACGGCCGCCCAGTCCGCCTTACGCTCCCAGAGCTGGCTGCCGGTGGCCAGGCTGCGCGCCTCCACCCGGGTCCGCTGCTCCACGACGACGGTGTCGCCGGCGATGGTGACGCTCTTCGGCGTGCCGCCGATCCGCTGCTGCCAGACCACGTCCGGCTCGGAGATCGGCTCGCTCCGGTCGATCCAGTCCCACATCCCGGGGAACGGGTTCCACACGCCGGTGGCGGCGAGTACGACCACGGTGATGAGCCCCAGCAGCACCCCCCCACGTACGCCACGGCCCGTCACACCGCACACGGTAGCGACGCCCACCCCCGCCCCGAACCCCCGCACGTGCGTGTCGCCCCCCATTCGCGCCGATCTTGCAGTTCCGGCCCCTACTTCGCCCCATCGGCCCGAAATGCGGGGCAGCAACTGCAAGATCGCCGAGGGGGAGGGGAGGGACGGGGGGAGGGAGGGGGCGGGGGGGTTAGTGGGTTAGTGGGTTGCGGAGTGGATTAGGGGGAGGGTGCGGTAGGGGATTTGCTCGGCTAGGGCGATGATGGTGGAGGCGCGGCGGATGCCCTCGAAGGCGACGATCTGGTCGATCACCCGCTGGAGGTCGGTGTTCGACCGGGCCACGATCCGGCAGAGCACGTCGCTGGAGCCGGTGATGGTGTGCGCCTCCAGCACCTCCGGGATGGCGGCCAGGTGCGCGGTGACCGGGTCGTGGCCGTGCCGCTGGCTGATCTCCAGGGTCACGAAGCTGGTCACCCCGAAGCCGATCGCGGCCGGCGAGATCTCCGGGCCGAAGCCGCCGATCACCCCCCGGTCGACCAGCTTGTCCAGCCGGGCCTGGACGGTGCCCCGGGCCACCCCCAGCCGCCGGGAGCACTCCAGCACGCCGATCCGCGGCTCCTCGGCGAGCAACGTGAGCAGCCGCGCATCCAGCTCGTCGAGCTGTACATTCTGACCAGCGTTCATGGTGTTTCACTTTACCGAATGCGCAACCTGACCAGCATTTCGGCGAACTGTTGCCCAACCGGCGGCGGCACCGCGATCCTCGCCACAACAGCACACCAACGGCGGCCCACGAGGCCGGCCGGTACGCAAGGGAGGCCACCATGACCCAGGCGATCGACCGACCCGAGTCGACCGAGGAGGTCGACGCCGACGCCCTCGTCGGCGCCGTCGACCACGACATCACCCGGGACCCGTTCCCGGTGAAGGGGCTCGACCACGTGCACTTCCTGGTGGGCAACGCCAAGCAGGCCGCCCACTACTACTCCACCGCGTTCGGCATGACCTGTGTGGCGTACCGGGGCCCGGAGCAGGGCTACCGGGACCACGCCCAGTACGTGCTGACCAGCGGCTCGGCCCGGTTCGTGCTGACCGGCGCGGTCCGCCCGGACGCCGAGGGCGCCGAGCACGTGGCGAAGCACAGCGACGGCGTCTCCGACATCGCGCTGGAGGTGCCGGACGTGGACGCCGCGCACGCGCACGCCACCGCCCAGGGCGCGACCGGCCTGGTGGAGCCGCACGACGTCACCGACGAGCACGGCACGGTCCGGCTGGCGGCCATCGCCACGTACGGCGACACCCGGCACACCCTGGTCGACCGGTCCCGCTACACCGGCCCGTTCCTGCCCGGCTTCGTGGCTCGCGGGCCGATCGTGGACCGGCAGCCGATGATCGACGCCGGCCTCCAGCCGAAGCGCTTCTTCCAGGCCGTCGACCACGTGGTCGGCAACGTGGAGCTCGGCAGGATGGACGAGTGGGTCGAGTTCTACAAGCGGGTCATGGGCTTCACCAACATGGCCGAGTTCATCGGTGACGACATCGCCACCGACTACTCCGCCCTGATGAGCAAGGTGGTCGCGAACGGCACCCGCAAGGTGAAGTTCCCGCTGAACGAGCCGGCGATCGCCCGCAAGAAGTCGCAGATCGACGAGTACCTGGAGTTCTACCAGGGCCCGGGGGCCCAGCACATCGCCGTCGCCACCAACGACATCCTGGCCAGCGTGGACGCGATGCGGGCCGCCGGCGTCGACTTCCTCGACACCCCGGACTCGTACTACGACGACCCGGAGCTGCGCGCCCGGATCGGCGAGGTGCGGGTGCCGATCGAGGAGCTGAAGGCCCGCAAGATCCTGGTCGACCGGGACGAGGACGGCTACCTGCTGCAGATCTTCACCAAGCCGGTGCAGGACCGCCCGACCGTCTTCTTCGAGCTGATCGAGCGGCACGGCTCGCTCGGTTTCGGCAAGGGCAACTTCAAGGCCCTGTTCGAGGCGATCGAGCGGGAGCAGGAGAAGCGCGGCAACCTGTAACACTGTCCGCGTGACCCAGCCTCCCCCGACCACGCCGCCGCCCGCCGGGCCCCCGTCCGCGGGCGGCGGCTTCGCACCCCCCTCCGGCCACGGGCCGATGCGACCTCCGGTGCCACCGCAGTACCTCCCACCGCTGTACGCCGGACCGCCCGGCTATCCCCCACCGGCCCATCCGCCGTACCCGGGTGTCGTGCCACCCCCGGTGGCACCCAACGGACAGCCCCTCGCCAGCTTCACCGACCGGCTACTGGCCTGGCTGATCGACACTGCCGTGGCGAGCCTGGTGTCGCTGGTGCTCTTCCTGCCGGTCTTCCTGTGGATCTGGTTCCGCACCTTCACCGAACTGATGAAGGTCAACCCGGACGGGACGATGAACGAGCCGGACCCGGCCCGGATGATCAGTGACTTCATCGTTCCGCTGCTGCTCGCCGAGCTCGGGCTGTTCCTGGTCCTCTTCGTCTTCTACTGGCTCTACCACGTCGAGTACGCCCGCCGGACCGGCCAGACGCTCGGCAAGAAGGTGATGAAGCTCCGGATCGTCCCGCTCGACCCGAACGCGCCACTGACCCGGGGCACGCTCGGCAAGCGGTACCTGGTCGAGTTCGTCGCCGGGTCGCTGGTGCCCTTCCTCAACTACGTCGACGGGTTCTGGCAGCTCTGGGACAAGCCCTGGCAGCAGTGCCTGCACGACAAGTTCGCCGGCACGGTCGTCGTTAAGGTTGCACCGTGAGCGCGAGGAGTGAGCCGGGTCTGCGAGCCCCGCAGCCGCGAGCTGAGGTGGCACCGTGAGCGCGAGGAGTGAGCCGGGTCTGCGAGCCCCGCAGCCGCGAGCTGAGGTGGCACCGTGAGCGCGAGGAGTGAGGTACGGCCGTGAGCGTGCAACCCGGCTGGTACGTCGACCCCGCCGACCCCGAGACCCGACGGTACTGGGACGGCGAGGGCTGGATGGGTGCGCCGATCCCGGTCGACGCCACCCCGCCCGAGGGTCCCCCGCCGCCCGAGCCGGCTCCTGTCGCCGCACCGGCCACCGCCGCTCCCGGCTCGCCGCCCGACGGGCCGCATGCGGAGCAGCCGGGCGCACGCGGTGCCCGGCCCTACCCGGAGCAGCCGGGCGCACCCGGTGCCGGGCCGCGTCCCGAGGGGCCGGTGGGCGGCCAGTGGCCGGGCTACCCGCCCGGGCCGGGGCACCCGTCGGGGCCGCCGCCGGGTTGGCCGTACCCGACCTGGCCGGGTCGGCCGCCGGTGCCGCGCCCGCACGGGCTGCCGCTCGCCTCGTACGGCGCCCGGCTGGTCGCCCGCCTGATCGACTTCGGGGTGCTGGTCCTGCTGAACGCGGCGGTGAACGGCTGGTTCGTCTGGCGCTACGTCGAGGAGATCTCGCCGTACGTGCGCGAGTCGGTGCGCCGGACGCTGGCCGGGAACACCTCCACCGAAGGTCTGCCGACCATCGGCGAGCAGGCCGGCGGGCTCCAGGTCGCCATCCTGGTGATCGCCACCGCGCTCTGGTTCGCGTACGAGGTGCCCTCCATGGCGACGCGCGGACAGACCTTCGGCAAGCGGGTGATGGGCGTACGCGCCCTGCCGGTCGAGGCCGACCAGCCGCTCGGCTTCGGCCGGGCCACCCGACGATGGAGCACCCTCGGCCTGCCGACCCTGCTCTGGTTCTGCTGCGGCCTGGGGCTGGTGCTCCAGTTCGTCGACGCGGTCTCCGCGCTCTTCGACCAGCCGCTGCGCCAGGCCCTGCACGACAAGCGGGCGCAGACCGTGGTGGTCCAGCTGCCCCACACCAGGCCCGACACCCGTACCACCTCGCGCGACCGCGCCCATCCCCCGGGAGACACCGAATGACCGACGCCGCACGCCACCAGCCTCCGCTCCGGCTGACCCGCGCCGACCTGGACGCACTGCCCAACTACGTGCCCGGGCGCAGCCCCGCCGACCTGGCCCGCGAGCTGGGCCTGCCCGAGGCGATCAAGCTGGCCAGCAACGAGGTCCCCTACGGCCCGCTGCCGGGCGTGGTGGAGGCGGTCGCCGAGGCGGTCGCCGGCTCGCACCGCTACCCGGACATGGGCGTGGTGGCGCTGCGCCAGGCCCTCGCCGAGCGGTACGGCGTGGACGCCGACCGGATCGCCACCGGCTGCGGTTCGGTGGCGCTCGCCGAGCACCTGGTCCGGGCCACCTGCCTCCCCGGCGACGAGCTGCTCTACTCGTGGCGGTCGTTCGAGGCGTACCCGATCATCGCGGCGACCAGCGGCGCGACCAGCGTGCGGGTGCCCAACGACGCCGGCCACGGCCACGACCTGGCCTCGATGGCGGCGGCGGTGACCGACCGGACCCGGATGATCCTGGTCTGCAACCCGAACAACCCGACCGGCACCGCCGTCCGCAAGGCGGAGCTGGACCGGTTCCTCGACACGGTGCCGGACGACGTGCTGGTGGTGATCGACGAGGCGTACCGGGAGTTCGTCACCGACCCGGAGGTGCCGGACGGCCTGAGCTACCTGGACCGCCCGAACGTGGCCGTGCTGCGCACGCTCTCCAAGGCGTGGGGGCTGGCCGGCCTGCGGATCGGCTGGCTGGTCGCCGAGCCGACCGTGGCCGCCGCCGTACGCAAGGTCGTCACGCCGTTCTCCACCAGCATGGCGGCCCAGGCCGGCGCGCTGGCCGCGTTGGCTCAGGCCGACGAGGTGGAGCGGCGTTGCGCGCTGGTCGTCGCCGAGCGGGACCGGGTCACCGAGGCGCTGCGCAAGCTGGTCCCGGACGTGCCGGCCAGCCAGGCCAACTTCGTCTGGCTGCCGCTCGGCGAGCGGGCCGTCGAGTTCGGCAAGGCGTGCGAGGCGCGTGGGGTGATCGTCCGGCCGTTCCCCGGTGACGGCGTCCGGGTCACCATCGGCACCCCGGCCGAGAACGACGCCTTCCTCGCCGCCGCCGAGTCCGCCCTGTCCTGACCGAAAGGAGGGGCCCCTTCTTAACGCCTGGCGTTGTACAGGGGCCCCTTCCTAACCCGTCCGCGGCGGCGGGCGGACCAACACGTCCGCGTCACGTGGCGGCGAGCAGCACCGGCTCGGCCATCCGGAAGTAGGCCTGGTCGTCGTCGTCCGGGCCGGCTCCCTCGCGGGACCGCTCCACCGCCACGTAGCCGCCCGTGGCGTACGCCCGGCCGGGCTGCCAGTCGATCCCGTCAGCGCCGATGGTCAGGGCGAAGCGGGACCGCTCCGCACCGGTGGCCGGGTCGAGGGTCACCAGGTCCCGCCGCTCGGTGAGCAGGTGCACCCGGCCCGGCTCGACCGCGATGATCCGCACCGGGCCGAGGTCGGCCCGGTGCCACAACTCCGCACCGGTACGCGCGGACCGGCCGGTCACCACGCCCGCCGAGGTGCCGACGGCCCGCTCGCCGTCGAGTGCGGTGTCCACCCCGTCGAGACCCGGCGCGGCCAGCGGGACGCCGGTGCCCACCAGCCAGCCCTGGCCGCTGCCATCGCCACCTGAGATGCGCAGCCCACGGCAGCCGGAGCGGCCCTGCCGGCAGCCGACCGGCGTCACCACGAACTCGTCCGGGGCGCCCGGCGGACGCCAGCGGGTACGGAGCGCGCCGGTGACCGCGTCCCGGAACTCGACCGTCTCCGGCCCGGCGCACTTGGCCAGCCCGAGTACCTCACCGTCGGCGGTGGTGCCCGCAGCACCCAGGCAGCCCCGCTCCTGGTCGACCCGCCACAGCCGGCTGCCGTCGACCAGGTCGTACCCGCCGAGCTGCCCGGCACCGGCCACGACCAGCACGGTCCGGCCGGTCGGGGTGCGGGCCACGGAAAGCCCGGACGGTTCCCAGACGGTCGCGGCGTAGGTGCGGCGGGGGTTCGGCAGCAGGCCCGGTTCCGCGGCGTCGGCGCGCCAGGCGACCCGCCCGGTCCGCGCGTCCAGCGCCACCAGCTTCCCG
Source organism: Micromonospora sp. NPDC007271 (assembly GCF_040634005.1). Classification (NCBI taxonomy): domain Bacteria; kingdom Bacillati; phylum Actinomycetota; class Actinomycetes; order Micromonosporales; family Micromonosporaceae; genus Micromonospora; species Micromonospora sp. NPDC007271. The sequence continues at coordinate 20,327 of NZ_JBEYER010000070.1, read as the reverse complement.
TCGGACCAGTGGCTGACCACCGTGGTCCCGTCGGCCACCACCCCGCTGAGCCGGGCCGGCCAGCGCCGGTACGACCAGTACGGGGTGACCCGGTATCCGCGGTCGACCGGCTGGTCGGCGTACACCTGGCGGTCGGCCGCGTAGACGCGGAGCCGCCCGTCCACGATCAGCGGGGCCACCGGCAGCCGACCCACCACCCCGACGGCCGGCGTGACCGCCGCCGGGTAGCCGGCCCGGGCGGCCGTCTCCACCTCGGCCGGGGCGAGGACCCGGTGCCCGACGACCGCCGCCGCCCCGACGCCGAGCAGCACCGCGACCAGGGCCGCAGCTGCCTGCCGCCCCTTCGGGAACCCCATGCCGCACCTCCGGTCGGCACCCTACCGACGGCAGCCGGGAAAGTCCCTGTCAGGTGATGCCGGCCGCCATGATCTCAGGCCGCCACCGCGGGGGCCGGGGGACGGGCGGCCCGAGCGAGGTCGGCCAGGTCGCGCCGGAACGCCGCCTCGACCGCGCGGGCCGCCAGACCACCGAAGAGCAGGGCGAGGACCCGGCCGTACGGGGCGGTGAGCGTCGCCTCCTGCCGCACGGTGACCGCGGTGCGGGCCCGGCAGCGCCGCCGCACCGTACGCAGGGTCCAGGTGATCCGGTAGTCCACGCCGATGCCGGGCGAGCTGAGCACCAGCCGCCGGGCCGGGACGGCCTCCAGCACGACGAAGTCCTCCGCCTGGGCGCTCCCGTCGGGCCGGAGGCGGGTCTCCCGCCAGCTGGTGCCGGGCGCGAGGCGGCCCGGGGTGAGCAGCTCGACGGTGTTGACCGCGGAGAGCCAGCCGGCGCGGGCCGGCAGGTCGACCAGCAGCCGCCAGACATCGACGGCGGGTGCCTCGATGAGCTGGGTGACCGCGACCGTCGACATGACACCTCCCGTACCGCCCACGGTACGGCGAGTGAGGTCGCGACGGGAGCCCGGCGGCGGAATTTCCGCCGCCGGTGACCGTTTCAACGGGGGTGGCGGGTTGCGGCGGCGGTGGCCGCTCTCTGCGGGGTGGCGGGTTGTAGCGGCCCGGCGGACGGGGCCGGTCACGCCCGGCGGACGGGCCGGTCAGGGCCGGCGGACGGGGCCGGTCAGGGCCGGCGGACGGGCCGGTCAGGGCCGGAACCGTCCGTCCCGGATCGCCTCGACGAAGGCGGTCCAGCCTGGCGGGCTCACGGTCAGCACCGGGCCGGACGGGTCCTTGGAGTCGCGTACCGCGACCACGCCCGCGGTCCGGGCCAGGTTGTCCGCCACCTCGACGCACAACCCCTGATCGTTCGAGCGGCTGCTGGTGCGCCAGACTGCGCCCGCGAGATCGGTCATGCTCGGTGCCTCCTTCTCCGCTGGGACGTCCCACACGACGGGCCGGCGACGCCGTGCCGCGCCGTCGGCCGGGGCCGCCGCGCCAGCCGGCGGCGGACCCGGGACGATCAACGGAACTACCCGGGACCCCGGTCGCACAGCGGGTGCGACCGGGTCCGGCGGTACGAAGGCCAGGTCAGCGGGGTGGGAGGACGGTCCCGGTGACCTCGCCGAGGGCGATGGTCGTGCCGTCCGGGCCGGGGGCGGTGGCGGTGACGGTGACCGTGTCGCCGTCCTCGAGGAAGGTCCGGGTGGCACCGTCGGCGAACTTGACCGGCTCGACCCCACCCCAGGTCAGCTCGAGGAACGAGCCGACCTGACCGCGCTCCGGGCCGGACACGGTGCCGGAGGCGTAGAGGTCACCGGTGCGCAGCGACGCGCCGTTGACCGTGAGGTGGGCGAGCTGCTGGGCGGGCGTCCAGTACATGGTGGCGAAGGGCGGCTCGCTGACCCGTTCGCCGTTCCAGTCGACCGCGAGGGCCAGGTCCAGCCCGAGGTGCGGGACGTCGCGCAGGTAGTCCTGCACCGGCGGGTCCTGGTCCGGAGCGGGTACGAAGGCGGCGGCCAGCGCGTCCAGCGGGGTCACCCACGCCGAGACCGAGGTGGCGAAGGACTTGCCGAGGAACGGGCCGAGCGGCTGATATTCCCACGCCTGGATGTCCCGGGCGGACCAGTCGTTGACCAGCACCACGCCGAACACGTGGTCGGCGAAGTCCGCGACGGCGACCCGGTCACCGAGTCGGCTCGGCACCCCGACCACGAAGCCGACCTCCGCCTCGATGTCCAGCCGCACCGAGGGGCCGGTGGTCGGACCCTGGGCGGTGGCCCGCTGCCCGGTGGGCCGGACCACCGGGGTGCCGGAGACCACCACCGTGCCGGCCCGGCCGTGGTAGCCGATCGGCACGTGCTTCCAGTTCGGCAGCAGCGGCGGCTGGCCCGGCCGGAAGATCTGCCCGACGTTGGCCGCGTGGTGCTCGGACGAGTAGAAGTCGACGTAGTCGGCCACCTCGAACGGAAGCAGCAGCTCCACCTCGCGCAGCGGCACCAGCAGCGGCTCCACCGCCGGCCGGTGCGCGGCGTCGGTGAGCAGTTCGGTGACGCGCTGCCGGACGGCGGTCCACTGCGGACGGCCGAGCGCCATGAAGTCGTTCAGCGTGGGCCGGCCGAGCGCCCCGGCGGCCAGCACCAGCCCGGCGGCCTCCGCGCCGGCCAGGTCCAGCACGAAGTCGCCGATGCGTACGCCGACCCTCGGCCCGTGCTCGCCGTTCCGGAACACCCCGTACGGCAGGTTGGCCACCCCGTACGACGATCCCTCGGCACCCGTCACCCAGGTCATTCCTCGAAGCCCCCGTTCACCAGCCCAAGCCGGATCAGATCGGTCAGTGGTTCGGAGATGCTGCACGAGCCGTACCCGACCCAGAGCGGGCGCTCGGCGTCCCGGTGCGCCCGGCCCAGCTCGACCACGCGTACCGGGTCGGTGGCGGCGAGCAGGTCGGCGACGTCGGCCACCTCGGCGCCCCCGGTGGCGGCCAGGGTCGCGGCGAGCACGTTGACGAAGCCGTGGTGGGTGAAGCCGGTCTCGGAGTCCCGGTGGCGGAGCGCGTGGTGCAGCCCGGCGGTCAGCTTGAACGGCAGCTCCCGGTCCCGGCAGGCGCAGATCACCGCCGCCAGCTCGCCCGGGGTCGGGAACAGCTCGGCGGCCAGCCCGCCGGTGCGGAACTTGGCCGCGACCGGGAGCCCGCCGGCCCGCGCCTCGGCGAGGGAGTCCAGGGCATCCATCAGCCCGAAGGTCAGCGGGATCTCCGCGTAGACCGGGGTGCCGGCCAGCCGCTCGGCGAGCTTGAGCAGGTCGGCCAGGCCGGGCTGGGGATCCTCGCCGCGCTTGGCGACCGGTGCCTCGACCTGCCGGGCGGTCACGCCGTCCGGGGTCAGGAACGACAGCGCGAAGGGCAGCCCCGCCACGCCGGTGTCGCCGATGAGGCCGATCACGAAGCCCTCGGCCGGGTCGACCAGGCCGCTCAGCTCCCCGGCCGTGATCGCCGAGGCGGGCAGCAGCAGCGGGCCGACCAGGTCGGCGTACCAGGCGGCGCGGTGCCGGCGGTGCGCGATCACCGCGTCCGGCAGCGACGCGCTGCCGGGCGGGAAGACCGCGGCGTCGTCGACCAGGCCGGCGAGGAGGCGGGGCACCTGCGTTGACACGAGACAAGAATGTACGGGACGCTACGAGGAACGGACAACAGCGTCCGATTATCGGACGTCACCGGCCGGAGAACGGGACATATCGGGAGGCGAGATGCCGTACTACCGCAGCGTCGGCGAGGTGCCCCGCAAGCGCCACACCCAGTTCCGTCAGCCCGACGGCAGCCTCTACGCCGAGGAGCTGGTCGGCCAGGAGGGCTTCTCCTCCGACTCGTCGCTGCTCTACCACCGCCACGCGCCGACCGCGATCGTGGCCGCCGAGGAGTTCACCCCGCCCGCGTTCAGCCGGGTGCCGAACCTGCCACTCAAGCCGCGGCACCTGCGTACCCACAAGCTCGACGGCGCCGGCGCGGACCCGGTGCTCGGCCGGCAGTACCTGCTCGCCAACGACGACGTGCGGATCGCGTACGTGCTGGCCGACCGGCCCTCGCCGCTGTTCCGGGACGCCACCGGCGACCACTGCCTCTACCTCGAGTCCGGCTCGCTGCGGGTCGAGTCGCCGTTCGGCGCGCTGGAGGCGGTGGCCGGGGACTACGTCATCATCCCCACCTCGACCATCCACCGGCTGGTGCCGACCGGCGGCGAGCCGACCCGGCTGCTCGCCGTCGAGGCGGCCGGGCACGTCGGCCCGCCCAAGCGCTACCTGTCCGTACGCGGGCAGTTCCTGGAGCACTCGCCGTACTGCGAGCGCGACGTCCGGGGGCCGGACGCGCCGCTGCTGGTCGACGGCGAGGACGTCGAGGTGCTGGTCCGGCACCGCAGGGGCTGGACGAAGTACGTCTACGCCCACCACCCGTTCGACGTGGTCGGCTGGGACGGGCACCTCTACCCGTGGGCGTTCTCCATCCACGACTTCGAGCCGATCACCGGGCGGATCCACCAGCCGCCGCCGGTGCACCAGACCTTCCAGGGCCCGAACTTCGTGATCTGCTCGTTCGTCCCGCGCAAGGTGGACTACCACCCGGACGCCATCCCGGTGCCGTACAACCACCACAACGTGGACTCGGACGAGATGCTCTTCTACACCGGCGGCAACTACGAGGCCCGGCGCGGCTCCGGCATCGAGCAGGGCTCCATCTCGCTGCACCCGTCCGGCTTCACCCACGGCCCGCAGCCGGGTGCCGCCGAGCGGTCGATCGGGGTGGACTTCTTCGACGAGCTGGCCGTCATGGTGGACACCTTCCGCCCGCTCGACCTCTGTGACGCCGCGTCGACGTGCGAGGACGACGCCTACGCCTGGACCTGGGCACGACGCGGCTGACGGTACGACCGGGGGACGGGCCCGGGGCCGGCGAGCGTGCCGGGCCTACTCCGCCGGGGCCTCGTACACCAGGGCCACGGCGATGCCGGCGAGCCCCTCGCCGCGCCCGGTGAAGCCGAGCCCGTCGGTGGTCGCGGCGGAGACGGTGACCGGGGCGCCCACCGCCGCGGAGAGCACCCGCTGCGCCTCCTCGCGACGCGGGCCGATCTTGGGCCGGTTGCCGACCACCTGCACCGACACGTTGCCGATCCGGAAGCCGGCCGCGCGGACCCGCCGGGCGCTCTCGGTGAGCAGCGCCACGCCCGACGCGCCCGCCCACTCCGGCTGGTCGACGCCGAAGTTCGCGCCCAGGTCGCCCAGGCCGGCGGCGGAGAGCAGGGCGTTGCAGGCGGCGTGCGCCGCCACGTCAGCGTCCGAGTGGCCGGCCAGGCCGTCCTGGCCCGGCCAGTGCAGGCCGGCGACCCAGCACGCCCGCCCGGCCTCGAAGGCGTGCACGTCCGTCCCGATGGCCACCCGAGGAACGATCATGAGCCGAGCCTACGCCCCACCCCACCCCGCCGATCATGGAGTTGGGGCGCCGGGCTCGGCCGGATTCGCGGCTTTCATGACCGACCATGGCTCCATGATCGCGGCGGACCGACGCGTCAGGCGCCGGCCACCAACAGGTGCTCGGCGAGGGCCAGGTCGAACGGGCGGGTGACCTTGAGCGCGTACTCGGAGCCGGGGACGCAGACCACCGGCACGCCCTGCTTCTCGACCAGGCCCGCGTCGTCGGTGAGCGGGTCTCGGGCGGCCGCGTGCGCGGCGGCCAGCACGGACCGGCGGAAGCCCTGTGGCGTCTGCACGGCCCGCAGGGCGGACCGGTCCACCGTGCCGAGGACCACCTCGCCCGCGTCGACCTCCTTGATCGTGTCGACCACGGGGAGCACCGGGATCACCGCGTCGTGCCCGGCGCGGACGGCCCCGGCCACCGACTCGACCAGCTCGGGCGGGGTGAGCGCGCGGGCGGCGTCGTGCACCAGAACGATCTCCGGCCCGGCGGGGACGGCGGCCAGCGCGGCGGCCACCGAGGCCTGGCGCTCCGCGCCGCCGGCCACCACGATCACCGGGGCGATCGGCGCGAGCATCGCCCGGACGGGTTCGACGTCGGCGGCCGGGGCAGCCACCACGATGGTGTGCACCGAGGGCGCCGCCGCGATCCGGCGCACCACGTGCACCAGCAGCGGCTCCCCGGCGAGCGGCCGCAGCGCCTTCGGCGCGCCGGGACCGAGGCGTACCCCGGCACCGGCCGCAGGAACAAGGACCGCGACGTCACCGCGCGGGTTGAGCTGCGCGGTCACGTCGCGGTCCTCGGATTTCCTTGCTACGGGGTGGGTACGACGATGCTGTGCGGATCAGGCCTCGGTCAGCACCTTGTCGAGCAGCGTCTCCGCCTCGTCCTTGGTGCTCTTCTCAGCCAGCGCGACCTCGCCGACGAGGATGTCGCGGGCCTTGGCGAGCATGCGCTTCTCACCCGCGGACAGACCCCGCTCCCGCTCCCGGCGCCACAGGTCGCGGACGACCTCGGCGACCTTCAGCGGGTTGCCGGAGGCCAGCTTCTCCAGATTCGCCTTGTAGCGCCGCGACCAGTTGGTCGGCTCCTCGGTGTGCGGTGCACGGAGCACGTCGAAGACCTTGCCCAGGCCCTCTTCGCCGACCACCTCACGCACACCCACGATCTCGGCGTTCTCGGCGGGCACCCGGACCGTCAGGTCACCCTGCGCGACCCTCAGGACGAGGTACTGCTTGGGCTCGCCCTTGATGAGCCGAGTCTCGATTGCCTCGATGAGTGCGGCCCCGTGGTGGGGGTAAACAACGGTCTCGCCGACACTGAAAACCATAGGTTCGAAACCCCTTTCGCTGTGTCTAGGGTAACACGCTCAGGCACCGATGTCTCACCGCTGTCCTGACCGTTGGCGCAGCTCAGGGGCCCTGTGAGAGGTATTTCTTCAGCTTGACAGGCGGTCAAACCGATGGTTTCGACACGCTCCGTGACCATTGGTTGACAACCCGACATGGGCGGCAGGAGCGTCGATATCTAGGGCGATGCGCTCCTCCCATGGTAGCCCCGGAATCCGGGATGCGCCCAGGTGTGGCGGTACGCCGGCAGGTGCGGGACGCTGGAGGTGGACGTGACGTCCGCTCACCGCGACGGTTCCTGGGGGTCCGATGAGCATGCCTGACGCTGAAGGCCAGGGGCCGCCGGACGGGCTGCCCGACCTGCCCCCGGAGTGGGGCCGGGTGGTCATCCCCGACGATCCCTCGGCGCTCGCCCACGAGGCCCGGCAGGTCCGCCGTGAGCTGCGTCGCCTCCGCCGGCAAGCGGTGTGGCGCCGCCGGCTCGGCCTCGCCCGCCGGCCGGACGGCCGGCCGCCGCTCGGGCTGCCGGTGCTGGTCCTGCTGGTGTCGGTGCTGATCACCCTCGCCGGGTTGGCCGCCGTCACCTGGCCCCGCTCGTCGCGCTCCGGTGGCACCCCCACCGTCGTCCCGTACCCGACGGCCACCCCGGCGGCGATCGGGCCGCTGCCCGCGCTGGACCTGGTCGACGCCGCGCAGTCGCCGGTGCCGCTGCGCAGCCTGCTGCCCGCGATGATCGTCCTGGTGGACGCCTGCGCCTGCACCGAGCAGGTGGCCCAGGCGGCGGCCGCCGCCCCGGCGGGCGTCACCGTGGTCACCGTGAGCGGGAGTCGGGCGGTCGAGCCACCCCCCGCCCTCGGGGTACGCGCCCTCGCCGACCCGGCCGGTGGCCTGCGCGACTATCTTCGCCTCGCCGCGCACTCCGGCACCGCCCCCGCCCTTCTCGTGAACCGGGAGGGCACGCTGGTTCGACTCGTGCCCGAGCTGGGCCCGGTCGACCAGTACCGCGACGACCTGGTCCACCTGACGGGCTGACGACCCCGGCGGCCCGACGATCAGGGCACGGACGAAAGCTGGGCGTTCAGGTCGAGCTCGCCGGCCTCGGCCGTGAAACGCACCAGCATCGGACCGCCGCTGGCGGTGAGCCGTTGGACGATCGGCGTCGCGGCACAGGTCGTCGTCAGTGACGTGTCGTCCTCCTCGACGCCGGACCAGTTCACCGTCAGCGTGCCCGGCCCGGAGCAGGACGCGATGAGCAGATGGCGCTCGCCGAACGCCCCGTTGACCTGCCGGACCAGCGGATCGTGGCCCGCGGCGAGGTGGGACCGCTCCTGCCAGACGCTGCGCGAGACCACCGTCGGCCCGGGAGCGTCCGGCCCCTGCTGGACGAGCACCCGTCCGTCCGGGTCCGCTCCGAGCTGGACAACCACCCGCTCGTCCAGGTCCGCCTCCGGCGATCCGACGACCTGCCCCGCAGGGTCGCCCAGCCGCACATCGGGCTGCAGCGAGGCGCTCGAAGGGCTGGGCGAGGGACCTGTCGGGCCGAGGGCCGGTGCCGAGTCCCGCCACCACCAGGCGCCGAGCGCCATGGCGGCCAGCGCCAGGCCGGCCAGCAACACACCCCGTACCCGGTCGTCGGCATCCATGTGGGTCAGACTAGCCACGCGGTGCCCGTCTGGACCGCCCGCTGATCGCCCCGGACTCAGCCGGTGCGCTCGAGCAGGGCCCCGTACAGGGTCAGGCCCGGTCCGAAGGCGAGCATCAGGACCCGGTCCGGCGGCCGCTTCGCCCGGCGCAGGCGGTCCAGGATCAGCAGCACCGTCGGCGAGGAACAGTTGCCGTGCTCGTCCAGCGTGGCGCGGGACGCCGCGAGGGCCTCCGGGGGCAGGGCCAGCTCCCGGTCCACCACGTTGAGAATGCGCGGGCCGCCGGGGTGCACCGCCCAACCGTCCACTTCGACCAGGGTCCGCCCGTGCCGGGCCAGCAGATCGTCGACCAGGCCCCGGACGTGGTGCGAGAGCACCTGCGGGACCTTCGGCGACAGGCCCATCCGGAAGCCGGTGTCGGTGACGTCCCAGGTCATGTGGTCGGCGGTCGAGGTGTCGGTGACCGAGGCGACCTCGCGCAGCGCGTACCCGGGGCCGCCGGGGACGAGCACGGCGGCGACCGCGGCGTCCGAGAAGAGCGCGTGCGACACGATCTGCTGGGTGTCCACCCGGGCACCGGCGGGCTGGATGTGCAGGCTGGTCAGCTCCGCGCAGAGCAGTAGCGCGGGGCGACCCCGGGCGGTGACGAAGTCGCTCGCCGCACCCAGCCCGGGCAGGGCCGCGTAGCAGCCCATGTGGCCGACGAAGACGCGCTGCGTGTCCGGGGCCATGCCCAGGTCCCGGGCGAGCAGGATGTCCAGCCCCGGGGTGGCGTACCCGGTGCAGGAGCAGACCACGAACAGACCCACGTCCCGGGCGTCCAGCCCGGCCGCGGTGAGCGCCCGGCCCACCGCCTCCTTGCCGAGCGGCAACGCCTCCACCTGGTAACGCCGCATGCGGCGCTCGGTCGGCCACTCCGAGACGTCCTCCAGCAGGGGGTTCACGGCCGCCTGGCGGTGGGACACGCCGGAGTTGGCGAAGATGCGCTCGGCCAGCGCCCGGGTGGCCCCGGAGAAGTGCTTCGCGAAGAAGCCGGCCCAGAGTTCCTGCTGCGCGGCGGCCGGCGGCTGCGCCGTCCCCAGGCCCGCGATCACCGGCACGGCCATGTCCCCCACCTCTCGTCCCCGATCCCCACGCTTCACCAACGAGCGCCCACCGTTCGCGACTCCGCAGATCGCAAACGCGGCTCACTCCTCGCGCTCACCACACGCCTTCCGCTCGCGACCGCGGGGCTCGGAAACCCGACTCACGGTCGGGCAGGCGGCGAACCGCACCCCCACCCCTCGCGCTCACCAACGAGGCGCCGAGCCGTCGCGGTCCGGGTCGCCGCCCAGCGCCGCAATGCCGAGCCAGTCGGCGCAGACGTCGGAGGTGGCCGGGTGCAGCGAGCCGCATCGGGCGTCCCGGTAGAGCCGCTCCAGCGGGTGGCCCCGGCGGGTGGCCGAGGTGCCGGCGGCCTCCAGCATGGACGCCGCCACCTCGGCGGCGGTGGTGCCGGCCAGCAGCTTCGCCCGCCACACCCAGCGGTTGGTCTCCGCGTCGCCGGGCGCCTCGTCCACCCGGCGGGCCGCCTCGGCCACCGCCAACTCGGCCGCCGCGACGGCCGCGTCCGCCCGGCCCAGCCGGGCTCGGACCGCCGGCAGGCCGGCGAGGTTGCGGGCGTTCAGGTGCTCGGCGGCGGCGTCGATCGCCGCTCGGGCCACCCCGACGTAGACGGCGGCGTAGCTGGCCACCAGCCAGTGCGGCATGAGCTGGGCGACCACCAGGGCGAGCCCCTCCACCCCGCCGAGCAGCCGGTCGGCGGGGACGGTGACGTCCAGATGCAGGTCGTGCGAGGAGGTGGCGCGCATGCCGAGCGAGTCCCAGGTGGGCTCCACGGTGATCCCCTCACCGGCCGGGACCAGGAACTGGGAGACCACCGACTGGTCGGCGGCGCTACGCGCGGCCACCAGGTAGCCGTCCGGGTGCCCGGCGCCGGAGCAGAACGTCTTGCTGCCCTTGATGTGCCAGCCCCCGTCGACCGGCTCGTACACCGTGCTGAGCTGGGACAGCCGGGCGCCGGCGCCGCGTTCGCTCATCGCCACCGCGTACCAGGCGCCCTCGGCGGCCGCGCGGAGCAGCCGGTCCCGGGCGGCCAGCGCCTCGTCCGGTACGCCGAGCGCCTCCGCCAGTTCCTCGGTCACCGCCCCCAGCGCCCCGGTGACCGAGGCGTGCATGTTGAAGACCAGCGCGGTGGCGCCGTTGCCCCGGGCCAGCTCGGTGGCGACCGCGGCGTACTCGGCGAAGGTGGCCCCCGCCCCGCCCAGCTCCCGGGGCACCATCAACCCGAAGAGCCCGGCCGCCCGCAGGTCGGCGAAGTCGTCGGCCGGGAAGGAGCCGTCCCGGTCGTGGTCCGCCGCCCGGGCGGCCAGTCGCGGCGTCAACCGGCGGGCCGCCTCCAGCGCGTGCACAGTCATGTCGCCCCCTTCTCGGCGTCCCCTCTACCCTCGGCAGCCCGGGCTACCCGCTCCGGCGCCCGTGGCCCTGGTACAGCACCGCGGTGGACCGGGTCGGCACGATCCGCGGCTCCGTCCGGCCCGGGCGGCCGTCGACGGCTCCACGCCGCCGGCGCAGCAGCCACGCCAGCGTCCCGGTCAGTTCGGGGCGGATCCCGCGCAGCCGCAGCTCGACGCCGTGCCGGGCGCACTCGGCGACCAGCGCGCGGGCGTCCACGAACAGCCGTGGGTCGTGGATGCCCCGCGGCACGGTGGGCAGCCGTTCACCGATCTCGACCGCGACCAGCCGGGCCAGCAGGGTGTCGTTGAGGGTGTCCAGCACCAGCAGGCCGCCCGGCCGCAGCAGGCGGCACGCCTCGGCGACCGCCCGCCGCCACTGCGGCACGTGCTCCAGCACCTCACCGGCGGAGACCACGTCGGCGCAGCCGTCCGCCAGCGGCACCGCGGTGACGTCCGCGTTGACCACGGTCACCCCGTGCGCGGCGGCCTGGTCGAGGGCCGAGCGGGTGAGGTCCACCCCGACGTGCCGGTAGCCCTTGCCGGCCAGGTGCGGGGCGAGCAGGCCGGCGCCGCAGCCGAGATCGACCAGGACGGCGTCCCTCCTGCTGGCCCGCGGCACCAGCGCGGCGCGGGCCCGGGCCAGCCAGTGCAGCATCGCGAACGCGCCGTCCGGTCGCCACCACTCGCCGGCCAGGTCGTCGTACTGGCGCGGGTCGTTCGGCGGCAGCACCCGGGACGGAGTGGACACCGGGGCCACTTCTCGCATGAAACGAGCGTGGCACGACTCCCCGGTAACGACCAGACTTCCCTTATGCCGTCTTGGGTGTTAGGGCTGGTCAAGGCGAGCCACCCGGAACCGACCGCCGCGGTCACCGTGGTGGCCGGGCTGCTGGCGGCCGGCGCCGGGCACCGGCCGGCCGGAGTGGCTGCCGTGCTGCTCACCGTGCTGGCCAGCCAACTCGCCGTCGGCTGGAGCAACGACGTGCTCGACGCGCACCGGGACGCCGCGGTGGGGCGTACCGACAAGCCGGTGGCCACCGGCGTCGTCCGGCGACGGCCCCTGGCGTACGCCGCCGTCGCGGCCGCCGCCGCCACGCCGCTGTTGGCGCTGCTGTTCACGAACGGCCCGGCGGCGGCGTGCGTGACGCTCGGGCTGGTGTCCGCGCTGCTCTACAACTGGCCGCTGAAGTCGACCGCGGTCTCCGTGCTGCCGTACGCGGTCTCCTTCGGCACGCTGCCCGCCTTCGTGGTGCTGGCCCTGCCCGGCTCGCCTCCGCCCCCGGTCTGGCTGCTGGCCGCCGCCGCGTCCCTGGGCGCCGGGGCGCACTTCGCCAACGTGCTGCCCGACCTGGCCGACGACGCGCGGACCGGGGTGCACGGGCTGCCGCACCGGCTGGGCCCGGCGGGCAGCCGGCTGGCCGCCGCCGGGCTGCTCCTCGCGGCGACCGTCGTCCTGGTCGTCGGGCCGCCCGGGCCACCGTCGTGGGCCGGCCTGTCGGCCATCGCCGTCGCCGCCCTGGTGCCGGCGCTCGGCTCGTACGTCGGACGGGTGTCGGCCCGGGCCGGCGGCCGGCCGGTGGCCGCCTTCCGGGCGGTGATGGTGGTGGCGCTCATCGACGTGGTCCTGCTGGTCGCGAACGGCCGGGTGGGGTGACCTGCCCCTCGGAGAGTGGCATTGCCGGGTCGGCGTGCGGCCCTCGAACAGGCCCAACTACCCTGGAGCGCGGTCTGCGCGGGTATGGCCAACCCCGTGCCCGGCGAACGGCCGGGTGGGGATCGTGACGAGGAGGACCGACGTGACGCGCTCGATCAGGGGTTCCGGGCGGGCGGCCCTGCTGCTGGCCGGTACGGCGGCGGCGAGCCTGCTGCTGGCCGGGTGTGGCTCCGGCCAGGTGGCCGAGACCGCCCTCAAGGTCCCGTCGGTGCAGGGCGCCAACGTCCAGACTCCGAACGCGCTCTACCTGGTGCGCGGCCTGTACGTGCAGTACCCGGGCACCGAGGGCTACCAGCAGGGCGCCGACGCCCCGCTCCTCATGGTCATCTACAACGACAGCCCGGCCCCGGTCACCGTGACCGTCAGCACCGACAGCGCCCGCGATGTCGTGCTCACCGGCACCGACGCGAGCGGCCCGCAGGCGAGCCCGAGCAACTCGCCGACCGAACCGGCCTCCGCGTCGCCCACCCCGAGCGACCCGAACGCCTCGCCGAGCCAGGCGCTGGGCTCCGGCGAGCCCACCACCGGTAGCCCGTCGGCCTCGCCGAGCGAGTCGGCTCCGGCCGAGCCGGCCCGGATCGAGATCCCGGCCAAGGGATACGCCCAGCTCATGCCCAGCAGCAACCGGTTCCTGCAGCTCGTCGGCCTGCACGAGAAGCTGCTCACCGGTCAGCAGGTCAACCTGACCTTCGACTTCGGCAACGGCCAGACCATCCGGACGACGGCCCAGGTCGGCGTCCCGCTGACCCCGGCCCCGGCACCCTCGGCGATCGTGCACCCCCGCGAGGAGGCGGGCTTCGAGAGCGGCGGCCCGCACGGCTGATCCGCCGACCGGATCCTTCCCGGCACCGCCGGTGTGGCCAGCGCCACGCCGGCGGTGCCGCCGTTTCCGGCTGGGCTTTCGTCGTACCGCCCGGTTAGCGTCCTGGGGTGAGCACCTCCCGATCGACCTCCCCCCGCGCCACCGCCACCGGCCGCAGCCGGGGGGCCGCCCGCGAGCCACGCCCGGCGTACGAGTGCGACGCCTGCGGCCACCAGCCGCCCAAGTGGGTCGGGCGCTGCCCGGAGTGCGGCGAGTGGGGCTCGGTGGTCGAGTGCACGGTCACCGGTCCGCTGGTCTCCGGCCGGGTGGTCAGTTCCCGGATACCCGCCGAGCCGGCCCGCCCGATCGCCACCATCAGCGCCGCGCCGGCCCGGGCCCGGCCCACCGGGGTCAGCGAGCTCGACCGGGTGCTCGGCGGCGGGCTGGTCCCCGGGGCGGTGGTGCTGCTCGCCGGCGAGCCCGGGGTCGGCAAGTCCACCCTACTGCTCGACGTGGCCCAGCAGTGGGCCGCCAACGCCGGCAGCCCGTCGCTGGTGGTCAGCGGCGAGGAGTCGGTCAGCCAGGTGCGCCTGCGGGCCGAGCGGATGGGCACCCTGCACGACCAGCTCTACCTGGCCGCCGAGAGCGACCTGTCGGCGGTGCTCGGCCACCTCGACGCGGTCAAGCCGGGCCTGCTGGTGCTCGACTCGGTGCAGACCATCTCCACCACCGGCACCGAGGGGGTGCCGGGCGGGGTGACCCAGGTCCGGGCGGTCACCGCGGCCCTGGTGGCGGTCGCCAAGGAGCGTGGCGTCGCCACCGTGCTGGTCGGCCACGTGACCAAGGACGGTCAGGTCGCCGGTCCCCGGGTGCTGGAGCACCTGGTCGACGTGGTGCTGCACTTCGAAGGTGACAAGCACTCCTCGCTGCGCATGGTCCGGGGAGTGAAGAACCGGTTCGGCGCGGCCGACGAGGTGGGCTGCTTCGAGATGCACGAGGGGGGCATCAGCAGCCTGGCCGACCCGTCCGGGCTCTTCCTCACCCGCTACTCCGAGCCGGTGCCGGGCACCTGCGTGACGGTGGCGATGGAGGGGCGGCGAGCCCTGGTGACCGAGGTGCAGGCGCTGATCGGCGCCACCGTCGCCGGCTCGCCGCGGCGGACGGTCTCCGGGCTGGACGGGGCGCGGCTGGCGATGGTGCTGGCGGTGCTCCAGCGGCGCACCGAGCGGCTGACCCTGCACGACCGGGAGGTGTTCGCCGCGACGGTCGGCGGAATCCGGGTGGTGGAGCCGGCCGCCGACCTGGCCGTGGCCCTCGCGGTCGCCTCGGGCGGCCTCAACCTGGCCATCGACCCGCATCTGGTGGCGATCGGCGAGGTCGGGCTCACCGGCGAGGTACGTCGGGTCGGCGCGGTGCCGCGCCGGCTCGCCGAGGCGGCCCGGCTCGGCTTCCGGCTGGCCCTGGTGCCGCCCGGCTGCGGCCCGAGCAGCAGCGGAGTGACCCCGGAGCAGATGCGGGTGATAGAGGTCACGGACGTACGCGGAGCGCTCCAGGCTGCCGCCCGCGCTTCCGCCGAGTGACCCTCGGTGAGCGTACGGCGGGACCGGCTGGGCGATTCCGGACAGCGGGCACGCCGGCTCGCGGACCGAAGAAGCCGGGCATCGTGACACATCACAGTAACCACGAGAGCACCCACCGCAGGGCAGTCCGTAGACTGTGCCCGTGCCGATCGACCGCGATGCCACCAAGCCCGCCGCGGCGACGCCGCACGCCCGCACCGGCGCCGTGGGCTCGTCCGCCCGTCCGATCAGCGTGAGCGTGACCGGGAGCGTCGGCGGGGCCGGTGGGGACCCGCTGCGAGCCAATCTCGCCCTGATGGCGCCGGGCACGGCGCTCCGCGACGGTCTGGAGCGCATCCTGCGCGGCCGCACCGGCGCGCTGATCGTTCTCGGCTACGACAAGGTGGTCGACTCGATCTGCACCGGCGGCTTCCCGCTGGACGTCGAGTTCTCCGCGACCCGGGTCCGGGAGCTGTGCAAGATGGACGGCGCGGTGGTGCTCTCCAGCGACGGCACCCGGATCGTGCAGGCGGGCGTGCACCTGATGCCCGACCCGTCCATCCCCACCGAGGAGTCCGGCACCCGGCACCGCACCGCCGAGCGGGTGGCCCGGCAGACCGGCTACCCGGTCATCTCGGTCAGCCAGTCGATGCGGATCATCAGCCTCTACGTCAACGGCCAGCGGCACGTGCTGGACGACTCGGCGGCCATCCTGTCCCGGGCCAACCAGGCCCTGGCCACGCTGGAGCGTTACAAGCTCCGCCTGGACGAGGTCTCCGGCACCCTCTCCGCCCTGGAGATCGAGGATCTGGTGACCGTGCGCGACGCGGTGGCGGTGGTGCAGCGGCTGGAGATGGTCCGCCGGATCGCCGACGAGATCGCCGGGTACGTCGTGGAGCTGGGCACCGACGGTCGGCTGCTCGCTCTCCAGCTCGACGAGCTGATGGCCGGCGTGGACGCCGACCGCACCCTGGTCATCCGCGACTACCTGCCGGTCGGCCGGAAGTCCCGCACCCTCGACGAGGCGCTGGTCGAGCTGGACCTGCTCAGCGCCACCGAGCTGATCGATCTGGTCGCGGTGGCCAAGGCGATCGGCTACCCGTCCGCGTCCGACGCCCTCGACGCGGCGGTGAGCCCGCGCGGCTTCCGCCTGCTGGCCAAGGTGCCCCGGCTCCCGACGGCCGTGGTGGACCGGCTGGTGGTGCACTTCGGCAGCCTCCAGCGGCTGCTCGGCGCCACCGTGGAGGACCTGCAGGCCGTCGAGGGGGTGGGCGACGCCCGGGCCCGGGGCGTGCGCGAGGGGCTGTCCCGGCTCGCCGAGGCGTCCATCCTGGAGCGGTACGTCTGAGCCCGCACCCGAGCCGGCCCGCGGTTCAAGTCCGGCCCGCCGCCCTGGGTCGGGCGGCCCGGTTGGCGGTCAGCCGACGATGGTCAGCTTCACCGGGTTGCTGATCTTGGTGCCCACCCGGGCGAAGACCTGGTACGTGCCGGCGGGCACGAATTCGCCGTCGGCGAGCCCGTTCGCGCACTTGTTGGCGTACCTGCTGTTCCAGCCCAGCTCGTAGAAGCGCTCGAAGTTCGGCGTGAACGACTGCACGTCCGAGCCCTTGCCGGTGCCGCAGGTGTCCGACGACCAGACCCGTTCCGCACCCGCCTTGACGAACAGCTCCTGGAGGTCGGCGCCGACGTCCCGGCTGCACGTACGCTCCGACACGTTCTTGATCTTGAGGCGCAGGGTGACCACCGTGCCGCGCTGGGCGGTGGCGGGCGCCGCCACCGGCGTCACCCGGATCTCCGAGTCGGCGCACGTCCCGTCGTCCACCACCGGGGCCGGGGCACCGTTCGCCCCGCTGCCGTCGTTCGTCCCGCTGCCACCGCCCGCCGGCCCGCCCGACCCGCCGTCCGTGCCGTCGCCGGAGTCACCCGGCGTCGGGGACGGGCTGCCGGACGTCGGGGTCAGCACCGAGCCGGCCGGCTGCGGACCCGAGGTGGCGGACGGCGTACCGGAGGGGTCAGTGCCGACGGCGCCGGTGTTCTTGGGCTCCGGGCCATTGCAGGAATAGAGCACGACAATCAGGAAGAGAAGCCCCGCTCCGAGTACGACGGCGCGACGCCGCCAGTACACGGCGGGTGGCAGGGGGCCGACCGTCAGACGCATGATGCGTTCACCGTAGCGGCGTAGCGCACGGCACGGGGAACGACGCGCCGGTAGGGATCCGCCTCACTCGACCAACCACCCTCCACAGTCGACCTCTTCCGGGGCCAGGCCGGCGGCTCCCGCGCCGGCGACCAGACCGGCTCAGAGGTAGACCTTGCGCTGGTAGACGGCGTGCGCACCGGCCACCCGGTCGAGGAAGAGCAGGCCGGCACAGTGGTCGATCTCGTGCTGGAGCGCCCGCGCCTCGAAACCGTCCGTGACCAGCCGCACCGGCGCGCCGGTGCCCGGCAGCACCCCCTCGACCACCAGCCGGCTGGCCCGCTTCACGTCACCGGTCAGGTCGGGCACCGACATGCAGCCCTCGCGCCCGGCCTTCCAGCGGGTCGCCTCGACCACCCGCGCGTTGCACAGCACGAAGGTGCCGTGCACGGTGACCGCCTTCGGGTGCCCGGTGACGTCCACCGCGAACACCTGGGCGCTCACCCCCACCTGCGGCGCGGCGAGGCCCACGCAGCCCGGCGAGACCCGCATGGTGGCGACCAGGTCGGCGGCGAGCCGGACCACCTCGTCCGAGGTCGGGTCGACCTCCGGCCCGGGCCGGCTGAGCACCGGGTCGGGCGCGGTCACCACCGGCCGCACCTCACCCGGCACCGCCAGCGCCTCCGGGGTCCAGCCGCCCAGGCCGACGTACTCCGCCGTCACAGCAGGTCCGTGTCCGCCGGGCGGAGGCTGACCCCCACGCCGAGCTCGGCAGCGGTACGGGCGAGCCGTCCGGCCACCTCGTCGGAGCTGCCCGGCAGCAGGTCGACCTCGGCGACCAGCACATAGAGGGAGCCGGTCAACCGGGTGCTCAGGTCCGTGACGTTGCCGCCGGCGTCGGTCAGCACCCGGGTCATCGCCGCGACGATGCCCATCCGGTCCGCGCCGTGCACCGCCAGCACGTACGGCTCGCCGGTCGCCGGCGCCTGCCCGTCCGGGGTGACCGCCCGTACGGTGGCCAGCAGTTGGCCGTCGGCGGCGAGCGGGGCCAGCGCGGCCTCGACATCGGCGGCGGCCGGGCCCACGCAGATCAGGGTCATCGCGAAGTGGCCCCGCAGCCGGGTCATCGTGGAGTCGGTGAGATTTGCGCCGAGCCGCGCGAGCGCCTCGGCAACGTCGGCCACGATGCCCGGCCGGTCCCGGCCGATGACGGTGATCGCCAGCTCGTTCATCCGGACATTCTGCCCTGCCGCTCGCGCGCGGTCGGTCCGGCCCCGCCCGACCGCCCATCCTGCGGGAATGCGACTCGTGGCATGATCGGCGGCGCGATGTCCGAGCCCTCTTTCGCCGCCCTGGTCAGCCGCTGGTACGAGCGGAACGCCCGCGACCTGCCGTGGCGTGAGCCGGGCGTGGGCGCGTGGGCGATCCTGGTCAGCGAGATCATGCTCCAGCAGACGCCGGTGGTCCGGGTGCTGCCCGCCTGGCGGGCCTGGCTCGATCGCTGGCCCACCCCGGCCGCGCTGGCCGAGGACACTCCGGCCGAGGCGATCCGGATGTGGGGACGGCTGGGTTACCCCCGTCGGGCGGTACGGCTGCGGGACTGCGCGGCGGCGATCGTGGAGCGGCACGGTGGCGAGGTGCCCGACCGGCTGGACCAGTTGCTGGCCCTGCCGGGCGTCGGGACGTACACGGCCCGGGCAGTGGCGGCGTTCGCGTTCGGCCAGCGGCACCCGGTGGTCGACACGAACGTGCGCCGGGTGGTGTGCCGGGCGATCGCCGGGGAGCCGGACGCCGGCCCGGCCACCCGCCCCGCCGACCTGGTCGCCACCGAGGAACTGCTGCCCGCCGAGCCGGCCGCCGCGGCGCTGGCCAGCGCGGCGTTCATGGAACTCGGCGCGATGATCTGCACCGCCCGCTCGCCCCGCTGCGCAATGTGCCCGGCCGAGTCCGTCTGCGCCTGGCGGGCATCCGGCCAGGAGGCCCCGACCGGCCCGACCCGCCGCCCCCAGCGATACGCCGGCACCGACCGGCAGGTACGCGGCCTGCTGCTCGCGGTGCTCCGCGAGGCGACCGGGCCGGTGCCGCACCAGCGGCTCGACCAGGTGTGGCACGACGGCGTGCAGCGCGCCCGGGCCCTGGCCGGCCTGGTCACCGACGGCCTGGTCGAGCCGGCCGGCGAGGACTCCTTCCGCCTGGTCGGCGACGGCCCCCCGATGATCCCCCTCCCCTGACGAGGCGCCTGCCCTCCCTTGGATCCACTCGGATCACGGGCGAGGGGACGCGGGCCGGAGGCGGGAAAAGGCGACGGCCCCGGCGGCTTTCGCCTGCCGGGGCCGTCGCCCTGACCGATGTCGCTTACTCGTCCGCACCCGCGGTGGCGGCGCCACCGAGGTCGGCCGGGACGGCGTCCGGCACGGCCACCGGCCGGTCGGCGCCCCGGAAGACGAGCTTGGACTTGTCGATGTCGCTCGGGTCGCCCTCGCAGTCCACCACCACGATCTGACCCGGGGTCAGCTCGTTGAAGAGGATCCGCTCGGAGAGGTTGTCCTCGATGTCGCGCTGGATCGTGCGACGCAGCGGCCGCGCGCCCAGCACCGGGTCGAAGCCCTTCTTCGCCAGGTACTTCTTGGCGTTGTCGGTCAGCTCCAGGCCCATGTCCTTGTTCCTCAGCTGCGTCTCGATCCGCGCGATCATGATGTCGACGATCGACAGGATCTCGTTCTCGCGCAGCTGGTGGAAGACGATGGTGTCGTCGATCCGGTTCAGGAACTCGGGCCGGAAGTGCTGCTTGAGCTCGTCGTTGACCTTCTGCTTCATCCGGTCGTAGTTCGACTCGGAGTCCTCAGAGGCCTGGAAGCCCAGCGACACCGCCTTGGCGACGTCCCGCGTACCGAGGTTGGTGGTCAGGATGATGACCGTGTTCTTGAAGTCCACGATCCGACCCTGGCCGTCGGTGAGCCGCCCGTCCTCCAGGATCTGGAGGAGCGTGTTGAACACGTCCGGGTGGGCCTTCTCGATCTCGTCGAAGAGGACCACCGAGAACGGCCGACGGCGCACCTTCTCGGTCAGCTGCCCGCCCTCGTCGTAGCCGACGTAGCCGGGCGGGGCACCCACCAGCCGGGACACCGTGTACCGGTCGTGGAACTCGGACATGTCCAGCTGGATGAGGGCGTCCTCGCTGCCGAACAGGAACTCGGCGAGCGCCTTGGACAGCTCGGTCTTACC
>NZ_JBEYER010000069.1:25876-40871 GCF_040634005.1 Micromonospora sp. NPDC007271 | reverse complement strand
CGGTGGCGGTCTCCTCCGCCCAGTCGCGCAGCCGTTGCGTCTGCTTGCCCAGCCGGCTCGCCTCGCCGAGCCACTTCGTGCCGCCGCCGGGCCGCGGCGCGTCGAAGAGCGCGTCCTCCGGCTCCTCCTCGATGGAGTTGTCCAGCCGAGCCAGGCACAGGTAGTGGTGCCGCCCCTTCAGCACGGCGAAGGTGGGGCGGCGGCCGAGCAGCGGCTCCACCGCGTCGGCCAGCCGGGGCAGGTCGTGGTCGACCAGCTGGGACTGCAACGCCAGGGTGGCGGTGGAGACCACGACCGGGCCGTCCACGGTCAGCGCCGGGGCCAGGTACGCCAGCGACTTGCCGGTGCCGGTGCCGGCCTGGACCAGCAGGTGCTCGCCGGAGGCGATGCTCCGCTCGATCGCCTCGGCCATCTGCTGCTGGCCCGGGCGGGCCGCGCCGCCGGGGACCGCGCCGACCGCCGCGGCCAGCAGCTCACCGCCGCCGGGCCGGCCGCCCCGACGCTGCTTTCCGACGGTGGAACCGGTGGCGGTACGGGGCGGAGTCACCGTGCGACCGTACCCGCCGCCGCCGACAGCGGTCCCGCCCATCCGCCGCGTGGCGCGATCCGGTCGGGTCGCGTCCGGTTACCCGTCGATCGCGTGGCGTGGCCGGAATCGGTTAGGGTGCCAATCATGCCGAGCGATGTGGTCCGCGTGATCTACCGCAAGTACGACGGCAGCGCCCACCGCGACTACCCGGCTCGCCGGCTCGCCGAGGACGATCTCGGCGTGTGGCTCGGCGTGCCGGCCGGCACCGAATCGGTCTATCACGGCCGGCCTTCCGTCGAGCGGATCCCGTTCGTCCTGCTGGTGCCGCGGCACGGCTGGTGGACCGGGAT
Organism: Micromonospora sp. NPDC007271; assembly: GCF_040634005.1. NCBI lineage: Bacteria > Bacillati > Actinomycetota > Actinomycetes > Micromonosporales > Micromonosporaceae > Micromonospora > Micromonospora sp. NPDC007271. Next base: position 39,992 of record NZ_JBEYER010000069.1, on the reverse strand, counting down.
GTTCAACCCGCCGCCGCGGACCAGCGAGGTCTACTGCGACATCACCACGCCCGCCCGCTGGGCGGGGGAGAGCACCGTCCACCTGGTCGACCTCGACCTCGACGTGGTGCGCCGCCGGGAGACCGGCCTCGTCGAGCTGCGCGACGAGGACGAGTTCGCCGAGCACCGGGCGCGCTTCGGCTACCCGGACGACCTGGTCGTCGAGGCGGAGGCCGCGGCCCGCTGGCTCCTCGGCGCGCTCGGGGACGGCAGCGAGCCGTTCGCCACGTCGTACCGGAAGTGGCTGGCCCTGGTGGTCTGAGCCGGCCTCAGCAGCGCGGCGGCCAGCCGGCGTCCGCGCCGAGGCCGCTCAGATGGGCCACCTTCTCCGGGTTGACCTGGTTGAACACACCGGCGACCCGGCCGTCGTGGACGGCGAACGAGGTGATCATGCGGAACGGCCGCCCGTCCCGGAACACCGTCTCCGCCTGCCAGCCCAGCGCGCCGTCGATCAGGACGGGCCGGGCCCGCAGCGGGCCGTCGTAATACCGGGCGGCCTGGCGGAAGAGGCCGAGGACGAAGCGGGCCACCGCGTCCGCGCCGACCACCGGCCGGCGGGCGGCCGGGAAGTGCCCGCCGCTGTCGCCGATCAGCACCACGTCCGGGGCGAGCACCTGGACCAGCCGGTCCAGTTGCCCGGACTCCGCCGCGGCGACGAATGCGTTGATCACCCGTCGCTGCTCGGCCAGGTCGGCGGTGTGCCGGGGAACGTCCGGCTCGCTGACCGCCCGCCGGGCCCGGGACGCCAACTGCCGGGCTGCGGCCGGTGTGGTGTTGAGCACGTCGGCGACCGCGGCGAAGGGCACAGCGAAGACATCGTGCAGCACGAACGCCACCCGCTGCTCCGGGGTCAGCCGCTCCAGCACGACCAGCAGGGCGGTACCGAGCTGGTCGGCCCGGACCGCCCGCTCGGCCGGGTCGGGCGCGAAGCCGTCAGCCGTGGGCACATCGGTCACCACCGGCTCGGGTAGCCACTGGCCCGGGTACGCCTCCCGGCGTACCCGGGCGGAGCGGAGCACGTCCAGGCAGATGCGCGAGCAGGTGGTGGTCAGCCAGCCGCGCAGCTCGCGGATCTGGGCGCGGTCGGCCGGGTCGGCGAGCGCCTTCGCATACCGCAGCCAGGTCTCCTGCACCGCATCCTCGGCCTCGCTCCGGCTGCCCAGCATTCGGTGCGCGACCGTCATGAGATGGCCGCGCTCCGCCTCGAACTCCGCCGCCCCGTCCGTCACGGTCCGCCCCCTCCCCCCGAAGACCACATTCTCCCCGCACCTCAGACGTCCCACCGCCCCGAAACGTGACACGTCGCGCCCCCTTCGGCGTCGATCACCGAGCTGTGGCACGTGTCGAACCGGACTGAACGGGATGAGCTACGCACCACAACTCCATGATCGCCGGGGGAGGGGTGGGGTTGCTCGGGAGGCGGGGGTGGGTGAGGTGGGTGAGGATCGGGGGGTGAGTGGAGGCGATGAGGGCGGGATCGTGGCGGTCGAGGGCGGGATGATGCGGGAGCTGCTGCGGGTGGCGCCGGGTGACCGGGCCGGGGACCTCGCGGGCATCGATCCCCGGTCGACGCCGGGGCTGCCCCGGGTGGCCGGGCGCGGGAGCCGGCGCAGGGAGTGGGCGCGCAGGCAGGTCGAGCTGCTCGGCGCGGAGCTCGGCCGGCAGCAGGAGATGCTGTACGCGTCCGCGAAGCAGAGCCTTGGCTCCGAGGTCGCGACCAGTGCCCCGAGCCAGGCCGGCGCCCAGCTGGGCGGTGACCGCCCGCGTCGGGTGCTGCTGGTGCTCCAGGCGATGGACTGCGGTGGCAAGGACGGCACGATCAAGCGGGTGGCCGGCGTGATGAACCCGCTCGGGCTGCACATCCGCTCGTTCGGGCCACCGACCGAGGAGGAGCTGCGGCACGACTTCCTCTGGCGGATCCGGCGGGCCCTGCCACCGCCCGGGTACGTCGGGATCTTCAACCGGTCGCACTACGAGGACGTGCTGGTCGCCCGGGTCGAGGCGCTGGTCGGCGAGACCACCTGGCGGGGGCGCTACGACACGATCAACGCGTTCGAGCGGGAGCTGACCGACAACTCGGTCACCCTGGTGAAGGTGATGCTGCACATCTCGTACGCCGAGCAGGGCGAGCGGCTGATGGAACGGCTCACCGACCCGACGAAGCACTGGAAGTACAACCCGAGCGACCTGGACACCCGGGCCCGCTGGGACGACTACCAGGCGGCGTACGCCGAGGCGCTGCGGCGCTGCGACACGGACGGCGCCCCCTGGTTCGTGGTGCCGGCGGACCGGAAGTGGTATCGCGACTGGGCGGTGGCCCAGCTGCTGCGGGAGACGTTCGACGCCCTCGATCTGGGGTATCCGCCCGCCGATTTCGACGTGGAGCGGGAGCGCGAGCGGTTGCGGGACGAGGGTTTAGGTGAACGGGGGGTGAACAGCCGGTAAACCGTCCCTGATCAGGGGTAGGCCGGCGAATGCCCGATTCCGTGGGGTACCTAGCATGCCCTCTGCAGACGCCCAGTGGGGCGGCCACCCTTCCACCGACACGACGAGGTCCGTGCTGTGAAGTTTTCCTTCCGTCCCACTGAGGGCGCCTTCTACGAGCTCTTCACCAGGGCCGCGCAGAACCTGGTGCGGGGCACCGAACTCCTCAACGAGCTGGCCCTGCCCGGCGTCGACGTGCAGTCGGTCAGCGAGCGGCTGACCGAGGTCGAGCACGACAGCGACCAGATCACCCACGAGCTGTTCAAAAAGATCAACTCTACCTTCATCACCCCGTTCGATCGCGAGGACATCTACCGGTTGGGCTCGCTGCTCGACGACGTGATGGACCACCTGGAGGCGGTCGGCAATCTGCTCTACCTGTACGGGCTGACCAAGCTCCCCGCGCTCCCCCGCGAGCTGCACGAGCTGGTGAACGTGCTCGACCAGCAGGCCAAGCTGACGGCCGAGGCGATGCCGCAGCTGCGCTCGATGAAGAACCTCGAGGACTACTGGATCGAGTGCAACCGCCTCGAGAACGAGGGCGACCAGGCCTACCGGATGCTGCTCGTCCGCCTCTTCTCCGGCGAGTACGACGCGCTCACCGTGCTGAAGATGAAGGAGGTGGCCGACGAGCTGGAGGCCGCCTGCGACTCCTTCGAGCACGTGGCCAACACCGTCGAGACCATCGCGGTCAAGGAGTCCTGATCCAGTGAGTCCCGAACTCATCGCCGTGCTGGCGGTGATCGTGGTCGCCATGGCGTTCGACTACACGAACGGCTTCCACGACGCGGCCAACGCGATTGCCACCAGCGTCTCCACCCGCGCGCTGACCCCCCGGATCGCCCTCGGGCTGGCGGCCGTCGGCAACTTCGTCGGTGCGCACTTCGGCACCAAGGTGGCCAAGACCGTCGGCGACGGCCTGGTCACCCTGCCGATCGGAGTGACCAGCCTCGGGGTGGTCTTCGCCGGCGTGCTCGGCGCGATCGCCTGGAACCTGATCACCTGGTACTTCGGCCTGCCGTCGTCCTCCTCGCACGCCCTCTTCGGCGGCCTGGTCGGCGCGACCCTCTTCGCCGCCGACGGCGTCGTGCAGTGGGGCAACATCGTCAACAAGGTCGTCATCCCGATGGTGCTCTCGCCGGTGGTCGGCCTGGTGCTCGGCTTCCTGGTGATGCTGGCGATCCTCTGGCTCTTCCGGAAGGGGCAACCCGGAAAGCTCAACCGCGGCTTCCGCTGGGCGCAGACCGTCTCCGCCGCCGCGATGTCGGTGGGTCACGGCATGCAGGACGCCGCCAAGACCATGGGCATCATCGTCCTGGCGCTCTACACCGGCGGCTTCCAGAGCGACAAGACCCACATCCCGCAATGGGTGTACTGGACCTCGGCGGCCATGCTGGCGGCCGGCACCTACGCGGGCGGCTGGCGGATCATCCGTACCCTCGGCCGGAAGATCATCGACCTGGGCCCGTCGGAGGGCTTCGCGGCCGAGACGGTCGCCAGCGCCGTGCTCTACTTCAACGCCCAGGTGCTGCAGGCCCCGATTTCCACCACCCACACGATCACCTCGGCGATCATGGGCGTCGGCGCGACCAAGCGGCTCTCCGCGGTCCGCTGGAACGTGGCCGGCAACATCGTGCTCGCCTGGATCATCACCTTCCCGGCGGCGGCGGCCATCGCCTGCCTGGCGTACCTGGTGGTCCGCCCCCTCTTCTGAGGTGAGAGGACGGGCCCCTTGGTCAACAAGGGGCCCGTCCTCTCATGCGTAGGAGACGCCGATCCGGGCCCGGATGTCGTCGAGGAGGCCCATCACCTCCAGGGTGGCGGCGTGCGGCACCAGCGGGCTCTCGATCAGCCCGGCCGCCAGGCAGCGCTGCACCTCGGCGGCCTCGTGCTGGTAGCCGCCACCGGTCAGGTCCGCCGGGATGGTCTCCGGCTCGGCGCCGAGCCGATGCAGCACCGCCGCCCCGGGCCGGTAGAACGGCTCGGGCAGGTCGATTCGGCCGCGGGTGCCGGTGACCGCGGCGGTGGTCGCGGTGGCCCCGACCATCCCACAGCTCAGCGTCGCCACCGCGCCGGAGTCCCAGCCGAGCACAATGCCGGTGTTCTCGTCCACGCCCTCCGGGCTCAGCTTCGCCCACGCGTGCACGTGCTGCGGCACCCCGAGCAGCAGGTGGGCCAGGCTCACCGGATAGACCCCGAGGTCGAGCAGCGCGCCGCCGCCGAGCGTCCGGGCCCGCATCCGGTGCTCGGGCGGGAACGGCCCGGCCACGCCGAAGTCCGCCCGGACGTGGGTCACCTCGCCGATCGCGCCGTCCGCGATCAGCTCGCGGACCCGCAGGAAGAGCGGATTACATCGCATCCACATGGCCTCCATCAGGAAGAGGCCGCGGGCGCGGGCCGTCTCGACCAGCTCGCTGCTGGTGGCCAGGTCGAGGGTGCACGGCTTCTCCACCAGCACGGCCTTGCCGCCGGCCAGGCAGGTCAGCGCCGCCTCGTGGTGCGCGGCGTGCGGGGTGGCCACGTAGATCACGTCCAGGTCCGGGTCCGCGGCCAGCTCCGCCCAGGAGGCGTACGCCCGGGGTACGCCGTGCCGGGCCGCGAACAGCTCCGCGCTCTCCCGGGTACGCGAGCCGACCGCGACCAGCTCCGCGCCGGGCACCAGCCGCAGATCCTCGGCGAAACGGCCGGCGATGTGCCCGGTGGCGAGAACGCCCCAACGCGTCATGCCGGCACGCTATCCCGGCCCGCGCCACCGTCCGGAGGTTGATCCACTGGTCGGGAACTAGGCTCGCAGGATGACGACCGACGGTTTCGCCGCACCCCCCGCCCTGGTGGAGCACGCCCGCCGGTTCCACGCCGAGGGTGGCGTGCCGGCCGTGCCGCGGGTCGCGGCCACCGTGCTGCTGCTCCGCCCCGCCGGCGCCGACTTCGAGGTGTACGTGATCCGCCGGGTCGCCGCGATGGCCTTCGGCGGGATGTACGCCTTTCCCGGCGGCGGGGTGGACCGCTCCGACTCGCAGGCGCACCTGGACTGGGCCGGCCCGGAACCGGCCGAGTGGGGCGACCGTCTCGCGCTCACCCCGGACGCCGCCCAGGCGGTCGTCTGCGCCGCCGCCCGCGAGGTATTCGAGGAGGCCGGCGTGCTGCTGGCCGGCCCGGACCCGGCCACCGTGGTCGGCGACGTGAGCGGTGACGACTGGGAGACCGCCCGGCAGGATCTGGAGGCCCGCCGGACCGGCTTCGCCGACCTGCTGGCCGGCCGCCGGCTCACCCTCCGCTCCGACCTGCTGCTGCCGTGGAGCCGGTGGATCACCCCCGAGTTCGAGCCGCGCCGCTTCGACACGTACTTCTTCGTGGCCCTGCTGCCGGAGGGGCAGCGGACCCGGGACGTCTCCGGCGAGGCCGACCACACGCTGTGGATCCGCCCGGCGGACGCCCTGGCGCGGGCGGAGGACGGGGAGCTGAACATGCTCCCGCCGACGGTGCTCACCCTGGCCCAGGTGGTCGCGGCCGGCAACCTGGCCGGCGTGGCCCGGGCTGCGGCGACCCGCGACGCCGCCACCCCGGTCACCCCGCGCCTCGACCTCAACGGCGAACCCCGGTTCGTGCTCGACTGACACACGCGTTGGCGCCGGCTGGGTGCTCAGTGGAACGTGGAGGTAGAACCAGCCCGGAAACAGCCATGACGTTCCACTCGTGCTCGGGAGGCAGACGAGGCCGCTGCGATCGTAGGCCGTGTCAAAGGTCGCTGATGTAGGTGACCACCGCGTGCTGCCTGGCCCGGGGCTGGAGCGGCCGACACGGCCGGCCGAGGCTGTCTGCTCCGGCCTCAGCGCGACGGGCCCTGCACCCCGGCTGCCCCGCTGACCCTGTTGGCGCATCAGCCCGCCGCGCGCAGGTAGCGCTCCCCGAGGGTACGCAGCAGGTCGGCCAGCTTCGGCGGGTCCTCGACGGTGAAGTCGAGGTCGAGGAGACCGACCCCGACGGCGATGCTCTCCAAGCGGTCGGCGCCGGTGTGCAGCAGGCAGGTGTCGGCGTCGACCGGCTCGACGGTGCCCACCGCCGGGTTGATCCGCTCGGCCACCACCTCGGCCGGCGCGTGCACCCGGATCCGGGCCCGGTGCCGCCAGGCGGCCGAGGAGACGCCGTGCCGGACCCGGTCCACCACGTCCTCGGGCAGTTCCCGAAGGGGGAAGCGGGGTCCGGTCGGGGTGCGCGGGGTGATCCGGTCCACCCGGAAGGTCCGCCAGTCGTCCCGCGACGGGTCGAAGGCCACCAGGTACCAGCGGCGACCCCAGCTGACCAGCCGGTACGGCTCGACGTCCCGGCGGTCCGCCGTACCGTCGTGCCGGACGTAGTCGAAGCGCAGCCGTTCCCGGTCCCGGCAGGCGGCGCTGATCATGCTGAGCGTCGCCGCGTCCACGGTCGGGCCGGGCTGGTCGTGCGGCACCCGGACGGTGTGGGTGTGCAGCGCGGTGACCCGGCGGCGCAGCCGGTGGGGGAGCACCTGCTCCAGCTTGGCGAGGGCGCGCAGCGAGGTCTCCTCGATGCCGGCGACACCGCCGCCGGCGGCCGTCCGCAGCCCGACCGCCACCGCCACCGCCTCCTCGTCGTCGAGGAGCAGCGGCGGCAGGGCGGCACCGGCACCGAGCCGGTAGCCGCCGACCGCGCCCCGGGTGCCGTGCACCGGGTAGCCGAGGGCGCGCAGCCGTTCCACGTCGTTGCGAACGGTCCGGGTGCTCACCGACAGGCGTTCGGCCAGCTCGGTGCCGGTCCACTCGCGCGGGGTCTGCAACAGCGACAGCAGCCGCAGCAGCCGAGCCCAGGTCTCCAACATTCCACGGATTCTGCCCGAGCATTAGGAACGGATTCTTCCTAATAGATCTCTAACGTCGACGGCATGGCAGTGAACACCGCGATCGTTCCATTCCGTATCGACGTCCCGCAGGCCGAGCTGGACGACCTCGCCGACCGGCTGGCCCGGACCCGCTGGGCCGAGGAACTGCCCGCCGACCCCGGAGCCGCCCCCACCGGCCCGGTCCCGCCCGGCTGGGAGCACGGCGTCCCGGTCGGCTACGTGCGGCGCCTCGCCGAGCGCTGGCGGACCACGTACGACTGGCGGGCCCAGGAGGCGAGGCTCAATGCGTACCCGCAGTTCACCACCGAGATCGACGGGCAGAACGTGCACTTCCTGCACGTCCGCTCGCCCGAGCCGGACGCCACCCCGCTGATCCTCACCCACGGCTGGCCGACCACTGTGGTCGAGTGGCTGGACGTGATCGGCCCGCTCACCGACCCGCGGGCCCACGGCGGTGCTCCGGCCGACGCCTTCCACCTGGTCATCCCGTCGCTCCCCGGGTTCGGCTTCTCCGGGCCCACCCGGGAGCGTGGGTGGAACCGGTTCCGGGTGGCCCGGGCCTGGGCCGAGCTGATGCGCCGCCTCGGCTACGACCGGTACGGCGCGGCCGGCAACGATGTCGGCGCGCACGTCTCCCCGGAGGTGGGCCGGGCCGACCCGGAGCATGTGCTCGGCGTGCACGTCAGCCAGATCTTCTCGCTGCCGCTCGGGGACGCCGACGAGATGGCCGCCCTCACCGACGAGGAACGGGGCAAGGTGGCGTTCGCCGACTGGTTCGTGCAGCGGCGGGGCGGCTACGACAAGCTGCACTCGACCGAGCCGCAGAACGTCGCGCACGCGCTGGCCGACTCGCCGGCCGGCCTGCTCGGCTGGGTGGCCCAGCTGATGGGGGAGCAACTCGACCCCGACTACGTGCTGACCAACGCGACGATCTACTGGCTGACCAACACCGCCGCCTCCGCGGCCCGCTACTACTACGAGGACGCCGAGGTGGTGCACCCGACGCAGAAGGTGAACGGCCGGGGCGAGGAACCGTTGGAGCCGACCACGGTGCCGCTGGGGCTGGCCAATTTCGCCTGGGACTTCCAGTCGATCCGTACGCTCGCCGAGCGGGACCACAAGAACATCGTCTCGTGGCACACGTACGACCGGGGCGGGCACTTCGCCGCCCACGAGGCGCCCGACCTGCTGGTGGCGGACCTCCGGCAGTTCTTCGCCGCGCTGCGCTGAGCGGCGGCGTGCGCGCGGCTGCGCCAACGGCGCGTTGAGAAGGGCCCCTTCCAATGCGAAAAGCGTCAAGAAGGGGCCCTTCCTTGCGACTCAGCCGAAGCGGCCGGTGATGTAGTCCTCGGTCTTCTTCACGCTCGGGTTGCTGAAGATCTTCTGGGTGTTGTCGTACTCGATCAGCCGGCCCGGGTCGCCGGTCTTCTCGATGGAGAAGAAGGCGGTCCGGTCCGACACCCGGGCGGCCTGCTGCATGTTGTGCGTGACGATGATGATGGTGAACTTGTCCTTGAGCTGGAACATCAGGTCCTCGATGGCCAGCGTGGAGATCGGGTCCAGCGCCGAGCAGGGCTCGTCCATCAGCACCACCTGCGGCTCCACGGCGATGGTCCGGGCGATGCAGAGCCGCTGCTGCTGGCCGCCGGAGAGGCCGGCGCCCGGCTTGCCGAGCCGGTCCTTCACCTCGTCCCAGAGGTTCGCCGAGCGGAGCGCCTTCTCGGCCGCCTCCTCCAGGATCGACTTCTTCTTCACCCCGTTGAGCCGCAGGCCGGCCACCACGTTCTCGAAGATGCTCATGGTGGGGAACGGGTTGGGGCGCTGGAAGACCATGCCGATCGTCCGGCGGACGGCGGTGACGTCGACGTCCCGGTCGTAGATGTCCTGGCCGTCGATGGTCAGGCTGCCCTCGACCCGGGCACCGGGCAGCACCTCGTGCATCCGGTTGATGGAGCGCAGGAAGGTGGACTTGCCGCAGCCCGAGGGGCCGATCAGAGCCGTCACCGTCTTCGGCTCGACGGTCAGGTTGATGTTCTCGATCGCCTTGAAGGCGCCGTAGTACGCGGTGACGTTGGCGGCTTCGATGCGCTTGGCCATGGTGGTGGTACCTCCGGGGTTCATCGGCCGAGCCGGTTGCGACGGGCCAGCAACTTCGCCGCGACGGTCAGGATGAGGACGAGGGCGACCAGGGTCAGCGCCGCGGTCCACGCCCGTGCCGGCGAGTACTTCGAGGCCTCGCCGGCCTGCTGGTAGACGAAGAGGGCCAGCGACGACTGGTTGTTCTCGAACGGGTTGAAGTTGATCGCCGCCCCGCCGCCGGCGACGAGCAGCACCGGGGCGGTCTCACCGGCGGCCCGCGCGACGGCGAGCATCACACCGGTGACGATGCCCGGCAGCGCGGTCGGCAAGACAACCCGCAGGATGGTCTTCCACTTCGGCACGCCGAGGGCGTACGCGCCCTCGCGCAGCGGGGCCGGGACGAGGCGGAGCATCTCCTCGGTGGAGCGGACCACGGTCGGCAGCATGAGCACGCTCAGCGCCAGCGCGGCGGCGAAGCCGGAGAAGCCCGGCCGCCCGTCGTTGAACCACGGCGAGACGATCAGCACCCAGAAGGCCAGCACGAACAGGCCGGTGACGATCGACGGGATGCCGGTCATCACGTCCACGAAGAAGCGGATGGTGAAGGCGAACCGGCCCCGGCCGTACTCGACCACGTAGATCGCGCAGAGCACGCCGAGCGGGACGGTGATCAGCGTGGCGATGCCGACCTGCTCCAGCGTCCCGACGATCGCGTGGTACGCCCCGCCGTTCGCGTCCCGGGCCCCGATGTTGTTCATCGAGGTGAGGAAGAAGTTGCCGTCCAGCCGCTCGGCACCCTTGCTGACCAGGGTCCAGACCACCGACGCCAGCGGCAGCACCGCCAGCACGAAGGCGGAGTGGATCAGCGCGCTCCAGGTCCGGTTGCGGGCGGACCGGCGGCCCTCCACCGCGTTCGTGGCGGCAAAGAGGCCGGCCAGGTAGAGCAGCGCGCCGACGACCACGACCAGGACCGGGCCGCCGATGCCGGCGCCGTACACGATGCCGGCGGAGACCAGCAGGGCCGCGACGGCGATGGCGGGTGCGGCGTACGCCGGAAGCCGCCTGGCCCGCAGCGTGACCGGCTGCGCCGGGGGCCGCGGGCGGTGGGAGGTGACTACGGTGCTCATGCGGCCGACTCCGTGAACTCGCGGCGGCGGTGGATGATCGCGCGGGCGGTGATGTTGACGATCAGCGTGATCGCGAAGAGCACCAGGCCGGAGGCGATCAGGGCGCCCCGACCGGTGTCGTTCGCCTCGGCGAACCGGTTCGCGATGTTCGCCGCGATCGAGTTGCCGCCGCTCTGCAGGATGTTGAACGAGATGGCGTACGTCGAGCCGAGGGTCAGCGCCAGGGCGATGGTCTCGCCGAGCGCGCGGCCCAGGCCGAGCATCATCGCGGCGATCACGCCGGGACGGCCGTACGGGAGGACGGCGGTGCGGACCATCTCCCAGCGGGTGGCGCCCAACGCGAGGGCGGCCTCCTCGTTGGCGGTCGGGGTCTGCCGGAACACCTCGCGGGAGAGCGAGGTGATGATCGGCAGCACCATGATCGCCAGCACCACCGAGCCGAGCAGGATCGAACTGCCGTACGGGCCCTCGCCGAAGATCGGGATCCAGCCGAAGTACTTGTGCAGCCAGGCCGACAGGTCGGCGACCGGCTGGGCGAAGTAGTCCCGGCCCCAGAGCCCGAAGACCACGCTGGGTACGGCGGCCAGCAGGTCGATCAGGAAGCCGAGGCTGTTGCCCAGCCGGCGGGGGGCGTAGTGCGACAGGTAGAGGGCGATGCCCAGTGCGACCGGCACCGCCATGAGCAGGGCGAGCAGCGCGGAGAGCACGGTACCGAAGGCGAGCGCGCCGATCCCGAACTTGGGCGGGTTGTCGTTCGGGAACCAGCCCTCGTAGGTCCAGAAGGACTCGGTGTTGGCGCGTAGCGCCGGCACGGCCTTGGCGATCAGGAAGACCGCGATCGCCGCGATGATGACCAGTACCGCGGTGCCGGCGGCCAGGGTCAGGCCACGGAACGCCCGTTCCGCGCCGAAGGCCCGGGCCCGGGGCAGGGCCCCGCCGCCACCCAGGCCGTTGTCGGTCATCCGGGGGTTACCGGAACTCTCGGCCACACGCGCCGAGGCACCGGCGGGCCCCTCGTGGCTCGTGGCCACGTGGGTCCCGCCGGTGCCGGCGTGCGCCGAGCCGTGTGGGGTTTCGCCCATCTGCTCGCTCGCTTCGTATGAGGAGGTGGTGTGGGTCAGCGCGTCAGGCGAGGCTCTTGACCGCGGCCTCGACCTTGGCGCGGACGGTCTCGGGCAGCGGGGCGTAGCCCAGCTCGACCAGGTCCTGCTGGCCCTCGGCGCTGGCGGCGTGGCCCAGCAGGCCCTTGACCAGCGGCAGCTTGTCGGCGGCGATGCCCTTGCTGCAGACGATCTCGTAGGTCGCCAGGACGATCGGGTAGGCCCCGGCCTCCGTGGTGTTGTAGTCGATCGACATCTTGAGGTCGTTGCCCTGGCCCTCGAACTTGGCCCCGGCGATGGTCTTGCCGGCCGACTCGGCGGTCAGCTCGGTGAACTCGCCGGCGCCGTTCTTGACCTTGGCCTTCTTCAGGCCGGCGTTCTCGGCGTACGACCACTCGACGTAGCTGATGGCGCCGTCGGTGCTCTTGACCTTGCTGGCCACACCGTCGGACTTGGCCGCGCCGACGCCGCCCGGGGCCTTCCAGGCCTTGGCGTTGCCGAAGGTCCAGTCGGCCTCGGCGGTCTTGGAGAGGTACTTGGTGAAGTTGTCGGTGGTGCCCGACTCGTCGGAGCGGTGCACCGCCTGGATCGCGGTCGCCGGCAGCTTGGCGTCCGGGTTGTCGGCCTTGATCGCCGGGTCGTCCCACTTGGTCACCTTGCCGGCGAAGATCTTCGCCATGGTGGCCGGGGTGAGCTGGAGGTTGTCCACGCCGCTGACGTTGTAGACGACCGCCACCGGGCCGATCACCATCGGCAGGTTGAGGGCCTGGCCGCCGACGCACTTGGCGTCCGCCTGCGGCTGCTCCTCCTCCTTCAGGGCGGAGTCGGAACCGGCGAAGTCGGCGGTGCCGGCGATGAACGCCTGGATGCCGGCGCCGGAGCCGGTCGGCTCGTAGTTGATCTTGGTGTCAGTGCCGCACTTCTGCTGGTACGCCTTGATCCACTCGGCCATCGCGTTCTTCTGCGCGGAGGAGCCCTGCGCGTTCAGCGTGCCCTTGCCGCAGTCGGCGGCAGCCGCCGAGCCGGAGGGGGAGGCGTCGGTCGACTCGTTGTTGTCCGAGCCGCAGGCGCTGAGACCGAGCACCGCGGTAAGAGCGAGGCAGGCAATGGCGCCGTGCCGCTGGAGCTTCACCTGAGGGGTTTCCCTTCACGTCTTCGTCAGGTCGCCCGGTCGGGAGGCCGGGTGCCGGCGCTGACCGGCTGACACGAAAGCTAAAAGTGCCAGGTAGACGGTTCGCCGGTGAGAAGTGAACGGAAGATGAACAGGCTCGCTCGGTGGAGCGACGGCTCGCTGAGGATGTGTTGTCCATTACATGAACTGGCGGGGAGGTGTCCCTTTTATCCACTCATGTCGGACAGATGTGAGTGCCGCCCAAGCGCCGCGTCGCCCCGGTCAGCCGAGCTGGTAGTTGACGTGGGCGGACCAGCGGGCGAAGCCCAGCCCCTCGTAGAGGGCGACCGCGCGGGCGTTGGACTCGTCGACGTAGAGCATCACCCGGTCCAGCCCTCGCTGGTCCCGCAGATGGGCCAGCCCGGCGACCGTGAGCGCCCGGCCGAGCCCGCCCCGGTGCGCGGACGGGTCCACCCCGAGCACGTACACCTCGCCCATCCGGGCCGAGCCCGGTCGCTCGTGCACCTTGGTCCAGTGGAAGCCGAGCAGCCGGCCGGTGGCCGAATCCACCGCGAGCAGGAAGCCGGCCGGGTCGAACCACGGCTCGGCCAGGCGTACCCGCAGGTCCTCCCGGGTCCACCGGCCCTGCTCCGGGTGCTCGGCGAAGGCGGCGTTGTTGAGCGCCAGCCACGCCTCGTCGTCCTCGCCGGGGCGGAAGGCGCGCAGCTGCACGCCGTCGGGCAGGGCGGGCTCGGGGAGCGCCGCGGCCAGCGGGCGGCGCAGCTGCCAGAGCACCCGGGCGCGGGCGAAGCCCAGGTCCACGGCGAGCGCGGCGGCGGACGGGTGGTCGCCGTGCGCCCAGGCGCGCAGCGGCCCGGACGCCGTGGCCAGCACGCCCCGGGCCAGGGCTCGGCCGGTGCCACGCCGCCGGTACGCCGGATGCACCGCCAGCTCCACCCCGATGCCGTTCGCCGGATCGGTGGTGTCGAGGTGGGCGTAGCCGGTGAGGGTGTTGTCGGTGGCCCGGGCGGTGAGGTGCACGGCCGGCGCCTCCGGGTCGCGCAGCCGCAGCAGCACGTGCTCGTCGAGCGGGTCCGCTCCGTCGGCGTCCCCGGCGACCCGGGCCAGCGCCAGCACCTCGGCCACCTCGACCGGTGCCAGCCGGTCGGCACGGACGACTCGGTCGGCGGTCGGCTCCGTGCTGCTCATGCCGGCACCTCGCTGCGCTCGACGCCGGCATGAGGCACCTTCGCACTGAGCTGACGATTCGCTCGCTGACGCTCGCTCATGCCAGCGCCTCGCTGCGCTCGACGCCGGT
>NZ_JBEYER010000069.1:0-25779 GCF_040634005.1 Micromonospora sp. NPDC007271 | reverse complement strand
GGCATGAGGCACCTTCGCACTGAGCTGACCATTCGCTCGCTGACGCTCGCTCATGCCAGCGCCTCGCTGCGCTCGACGCCGGCATGAGGCACCTTCGCACTGAGCTGACCATTCGCTCGCTGACGCTCGCTCATGCCGCCACGGTAGCGGGCGCCGGGCCGGCGATCATGCCGGACGCGGGCAGCGACCGGTGGCGGTCGTCACGTGGTGCCGGTGGGCAGGGCCTCCAGCTGGAACCGGCTCAGCAGTTCGGGCAGCAGGTACTGCAACGCCTCGACCGTGCCCGATCGATCGCCGCCCGCGTCGTGCATCAGCACGATCGCGCCCGGCGTGGTCTCGGTCAGCACCGTCTTGGCGATCTGCGCGGCCCCGGGCATCTGCCAGTCGACCGGGTCCACCGCCCAGTGCAGCGGGGTCATGCCGAGATCCTCGGCGACGGACACGACCGGGCGCGTCCATTCCCCGCCGGGCTGCCGGTAGTACGCGATCCGCGCGTTCGGCACCGCCGCCCGGATCGCCTCGTTGGTGCGGAGCAGGTCGTTCCGGATCGTGTCCGGCGACCTGCTGCCCAGGGCCACGTCGTGCTGCCACGAGTGGTTACAGAGGGTGTGCCCCTCGGACACGATCGCCTGGACCAGGTCCGGGCGGCTCTCCGCGTTCTCTCCCACCACGCAGAAGGTCGCCTTCACCCGGTACTGCCGGAGCAGGGCGAGCACCTGCTGGGTGTACTGCGGGTCGGGTCCGTCGTCGAAGGTCAGCGCGACCCGCGACGACCCGGTGCTGGACACCGAGCCGTACGGCCCGTCGCCCTCGACGGTGGACCCGCGGCCCCGCAGAGACGGGCTCAGGCTCGGGCTCGGGCTCGGGCTCGGGCTCAGGCTCGGGCTCGGGCTGGCGGACGGCGTGGGGGAGAGGTCGGTGACGGGTGGTTGGTCGGCGTAGTGCGTGCTGTTGATGTCGGCGGCCGAACCGGTGGTCTGGGTCTCCATTTCGGCCACCAGGCCGCGACCGAGTGCGTACGCCGTGCCGAGGAGTGCGGCCAGCACCAGGGTCACGATCCCGACCGCGCGCATCGTCCTGCTCGACATCAGCGGCACCGCCCGTTCGGATCCCGGTGCCGACCGGTTGTCTTCCCCGTGGTCCCCACTGCTTCCCCCTTTTGCCCGGATTTCGCCCAGAATAGGCCGAGCAAAGGGGGCATAAGGCGTAAACGGAAGAAGGCCTCGCGAAAGGGGGAGGGAAGGGCGGCTGCCGGTCAGACGGGCAGAGAAGCGGGCTCCGACTCCGGCAGCGAACGCGACGGCGGCACGACGAACTTGTAGCCGACCTGGCGCACCGTGCCGATCATCGACTCGTACTCGGAGCCGAGCTTGGCGCGCAGCCGTCGGACGTGCACGTCGACCGTGCGGGTGCCGCCGAAGTAGTCGTACCCCCAGACCTCGCGGAGCAGCTGGTCCCGGGTGAACACCCGGCCCGGGTGCTGGGCCAGGAACTTCAGCAGCTCGAACTCCTTGTACGTGAGATCGAGCGGGCGACCCTTGACCTTGGCCGCGTAGGTGTCCGGGTCGATGGTCAGCTCGCCGGCGCGGATCGAACCGCCGGCCCCGGCTGTCGCGCTGCTGAGCCGGCCGACCGCGAGCCGCAGCCGGGCCTCCACCTCGGCCGGCCCGGCCGAGGCCAGGATGACGTCGTCCACCCCCCAGTCGGCGTTCAGCGCGATCAGGCCGGCCTCGGTGACGACCGCGAGCAGCGGCACGCCGAGCCCGGTGGCGTGCAGCATCCGGCAGGTCGCGCGGGCCTCGCTCAGTTCGGCGCGGGCGTCCACCAGGACGGCGTCCGGGGTCGGGCCGGAAACCAGCGTGCGGACGTCGCGAGGCGCGGTGCGGACGGAGTGCGGCAGCAGGTCGAGCGCCGGCAGCACGGCCGATGGTTCGCCTGCGCGTGCCGTCACCAGCAGCAGGATCTCCACCCGATCACCTCCGTCCCGGCGGCCCTCCGGCCGCGCGTGACCAGCGGCACTCCTGCTGTGGGGTGGCGCTGCGAACTTGCGTGGTCCCGGCGTCGCTGGCGGGGGCGGGTAACGGCTTGAGCGTAACGGATCGCCCGGCCCGCCCCTCGGCGTCCTTTCCTGTTTGCCCGTTCTGCCCACAATCGCCCCTCAGGTTTTTACGTTGCCGAAACCGTGACCTCCGTCAGCGCGGCCCGGTCTGGCACGATCGGGGCGTGTTTCCCTCCACCTCGCCCGAGACCGGCCGCGACCCGTGGGCCGACGACGCGCGTCCGGGGCCGGCCGGCCCCTCCCGTGGCTACCCGCCCGGCCCGCGTACCGGGCCGGACGACGGCAGTGCGGAGCGGAAGGGGCCGCGCCGGCTCCGCAAGGGCGGCCCCGGGCGCCGCCCGGACGACGAGCCCGCCGACGCGCCCGAGGAGGAGGTGCCGCCCGTCCCGGTACGCCGGCCGCTCGCGCTGACCGTCGCGGGCTTCGCCGCGCTGCTCGGCACCGGCCTGGTGCTCGGTGCGCAGACCGCCGGCCCGGGGCACCGGCTGCCCTTCGCGTTCATCGTCTTCGGCGTACAGCTGCTCTTCGTGCTCGCCTGGACGATGGCCATGCGGCCGCCGGCGCTGCTGGTGGTAGCGCTGATCAGCGCCGGGGCGGCCGGCATCGCCGACGCCGCGGCGGTGCAGTCCGAGATCGCCGGCCTGGCCCCGCTCGGGTACGCCGCGGCCGCCGGCTTCGTGCTCGGCGTGCTCGGCCAGCTCGTCCGCCGGGTGGACCGGGTCCGGGTGACGGACTCGCTCGGCAGCACCCTGTTGATCGTCGTGGGCGTGGTCTCGTTCGCCAGCCTGATCGTGCTCAGCCGGATCCCGAAGGGCACCCAGGCGATCACCGTCTGCCTCACCGCCACCGGCGTCGCGCTGCTGGTGGCCCGGCTCACCGACGCGGTGGCCCCCCTGCCCCGGCTCGCCCCGCAGGTGCCCCGGGGCGCCGCCGGCGTGGTCCTGGGCGCCATGCTCGGCACCCTGACCAGCGCGGTGCTCGGCAGTTACCTGGTCGGCTTCACCCCGACCAGCGCCGCCCTGGTCGGGCTGGTCACCGCGGCCACCGCCGTGCTGGCCGACCTCGCCGTCGGGTACGCCGAGGCGGGCCGGCTGATGGCTGGCGAGCCGCCGACGCTGTGGATCGCCCGGCACATGCAGGGGCCGCTGGGTGGCTTCGCGCTCGCCGCGCCGGCCGCGTACGCCATGTGCGTGCTCTTCCTCTGAGCGCGCGGTTGGGGGATCCCCGCCCCGGGTAAGTACCGTTGCGCCGCGAGACGGCAACGGACGGCGAGGAGGAGGCGGCGTGGCAGCGGCCCAGGCGTACGAGGAACGGCCCCGGCGACGCGGCCGGAAGGTCCTGATCGGTTTCGTGGTTCTGCTGCTGGTGCTGGGTGGTCTCCTGGTGGTCGCGGACCGGGTGGCGGCCGGGGTGGCTGAACGCGCCATCGCCGACCAGGTGAAGCAGCAGGTCGCCCAGCAGGACGTGCGGTCCGCGCCGCCCAGGGTCGAGGTGGGGGGCTTCCCGTTCCTCACCCAGGTGGCCGCCGGACGGTACCAGCACATCTCGATCGTGCTGACCGACGTGCAGGGCTCCGTCCAGGGCGAGGCGGTCAGCGTGCCGCGGCTCGACGTGGACGCCCGCAACGTGCGGGCGCCCCTGGACACCCTCCGCACCGGCCGGGGCGACGTGGTCGCCGAGAGCATCGACGGCCGCGCCACCATCACGTACGAGAGCCTGGCCAAGATGCTCGACCGGCCGGGGCTGACCCTGGGCGAGCGAAACGGCAAGCTCGCGGTCACCGCGCCGGTCGACATCCTCGGCGTCAAACTCACCGTCGACGGCACCGCCGACCTGACGGTGGCCGACGGCAAGGTGGGGCTGCGATTCCACGAGCTGACCGCCGAGGGCCTGCCGAACCTGCCGCTGGCGAGGACGGCGCTGGCCAACTACGCCAAGAGCATCTCGATCAACGTGCCCCTGCCGGAGCTGCCGTTCCACCTCGACGTCCGCAAGGTGGAACCGAAGCCGGAAGGCCTGGTGGTCACCGCCGACGCGAGGGACGTGCCGATCAACGCCGCCGGGTGACCGCCGGCGTGGTCCGCCGCCTGTGCCGTGTCCCGGATGCTGGTCGGACCGGTGGCGGTGCCCGGAGCGGCTGGTAGTCTCCCTCTCCATGGGGACGCTCCTCACCAAACGGCGCGCGGTCGACCTGTGCCGCGTGGCCACCTGTCTGTGTCGCCCCGTCATCTGACGGCGGGGCTGTCTCCGGCCGCCTAGCGGCCACCGGCACGCAGGGTCCGCGTACCCTCCGGTTTTCCCCCTGATCGCCCGGCAGCGGCGCCGTCGCACGTACCCGTGATCCGTTCCTAGCTCTGGGTCCCGCGCGTGGTGCGACAACTACCGACTTCGATCTCCACGCGCTGGCTCACCATCCATCCTCACCAGGGAGTGATCTGATGAGTCGCGACACCGCACTCGTCTCGGCCGAGTGGGCCGAGAAGAACATCGACGCCCCGGGCGTCGTCTTCGTCGAGGTCGACGAGGACACCTCGGCCTACGACACCGGCCACATCGCCGGTGCGATCAAGCTGGACTGGCGGACCGACCTGCAGGACCCGGTCCGCCGGGACTTCGTCAACAAGGCGCAGTTCGAGGCGCTGCTCTCCGAGCGGGGCATCGCCAACGACGACACGGTGATCCTCTACGGCGGCAACAACAACTGGTTCGCCGCGTACGCGTACTGGTACTTCAAGCTCTACGGTCACCGCGACGTCAAGCTGCTCGACGGCGGACGCAAGAAGTGGGAACTGGACGCCCGCCCGCTGGTCACCGACGCGGTGACCCGCCCGGCGACCCGGTACGTCGCGCAGGAGCCCGACACCTCGATCCGCGCCTTCCGCGACGAGATCGTCCCCGCGATCGGCGTCAAGAACCTGGTCGACGTGCGCAGCCCCGACGAGTACGCCGGCCGGCTCCTCGCCCCCGCCCACCTGCCGCAGGAGCAGGCCCAGCGGGCCGGCCACGTGCCGACCGCGATCAGCGTCCCGTGGTCCAAGGCGGCCAACGAGGACGGCACGTTCAAGTCCGACGACGAGCTGCGCAGGATCTACGCCGACGCTGGGCTGGACGACAGCAAGGAGACCATCGCGTACTGCCGGATCGGCGAGCGCTCCTCGCACACCTGGTTCGTGCTCCAGGAGCTGCTCGGCCACCGGAACGTGAAGAACTACGACGGCTCCTGGACCGAGTACGGCTCGCTGGTCGGCGTGCCGGTCGCGCTCGGTGACGAGCCCGGGGAGGCGTGACATGACTGCTCCCACCGCCGCCGGTTGCGCCGCCCCGGACCAGGCTGCGCCGCTGCCGGCCAGCCTGGACCTGGAGAAGGAGACCGTCATCACCGGCCTGGTCAGGGCCGAGTCCGGCGAGGTCGTGCCGGGCGCCTACGTCCGGCTGCTCGACTCGACCGGCGAGTTCACCGCCGAGGTGGTGACCTCCCCGGCCGGCCAGTTCCGGTTCTTCGCCGCGCCGGGCACCTGGACCCTGCGGGCGCTCTCCCGCCACGGCAACGGCGACACCCCGGTAACCGCCGCCCGCGGCATCAACGAGGTGACCCTCCAACTCGCCCCCTAATCCCTCCCACCCCCCGTGGCCCGCCGCCCCTCCCCGGACGGCGGGCCGCCCTGTTCCCGCCGGGGCGAGCGCGGTGGGTGAGGGGGGCGGGTCGGGGGTGGGTGGCAGGATGGGCGGGTGAGTGGTGGTGTTCAGGTGGGGTACGCCTCGCCGGTCCGTCCCGATCCGTCCCCGCGGGGGCGGCGCGGGCTGCGTTGGCTGGTGGCCGCGACGGTGGCGTGGGGCGTGCTGCTCGCCGGGCTGACCTGGTGGTCCGTGCGGCACGATCCGCCGACCGTGAAGGAGCAGCGCAGCCTGAGCCAGGCGATTCCGGTGGTGGGCGGCGCGGTGGGGCGTCTGGTGGCTGCCGTGGACGGCGCGGCCTGGGAGCTGACCCCGGCCCGGGTGCAGCTGGGTTGCCGGGTCACCCCGCTGGCCGACGGGGCGACCCTGACCCGGGGCCTGGACGTGCTGGTCACCGCGGGCAGCGAGCGGACCCTGCTGGAGCGGGTGGCGCAGCGGCTGCCGCCCGACTGGCGGGCCGGGGTCCACACCGGTTCGGAAGGCCCACGGCTGCGCGCCGACGCGGGAGAGTTCGTCGCGGTCGACGGGCGGGTGGTGGCCGACGGGCGGGTGCGGCTCTCCGCCGCGACCGGCTGCCGTCCCGCCGATGTCGAGTACGCCGAGCTGTTGCCGGGGCAGGACGTCGGACCCGAGTTGGCGGCGGCGCTGCGGGTGCTGGGCCGGTCCGCGCCGCCGGCGCCCGAGGCGGTCACGGTGCCCTGCCCGGCGGGCGGGAGCGCCCAGACGGTCAGCCTGGTGGCCGGCGCCGCGGCGGCGTCGCTGGCGCCGCTGCGCCCGCTCGGCGCCGCCCTGGTCGACCGTCCCGACGTGTACGCCTACCGGAGCGGGCCGGTCGTCGTGCTGGCCGACAGCAGTGGTGACCAGCTACGGCTGGCCGCCTCGACCGGCTGCGCCGGTTGACGCCCACCGCGGGCACGCGCAGCCGGGGGCGGCGTCAGTAGACCAGGGCCTGGGCGCCCTCCGCCATCGCCTCCTCGACGAAGACCGCCGCGCCGGCGATGCGTACGCCGGGGATGACGTCGTCCTGGCCGATGTCCCGGCGGGCCACGCACTGGGTGCAGGCCGTGACCTTGCCAGTGGCCAGGATCACGTGCAGCAGCTCACCCAGCGGGGCCGAGTGCGGCAGCTCGAACTCCTGTGCGCGCCCGGGGAGCGCGAACCAGGTCGACTCCCCGGTCAGCCAGAGCGACACGTCGACCCCGGCGGCCGCCGCGGCGGCGGCGACGGTGAAGGCCTGTGCGCAGCGCTCGGGGGCGTCCGCGCCGGCGGTGGCCTTGACGACGAGAGAGCGGGCCATGGGGCCAGCATAGGATGGCCGCGATGGTTACCGAGATCGGGTTCGTCAGCCTGCTGGTCGCCGGCCTGGGCGCGCTCGCCGGTGGCCTGGTCTATCTGGCCGTGAGGATTTCGAGAGGTAAATGGTGAGCGAGAACCCGCTGCAGCCGCCGTGGCTGAACGCGCCGCCGGTCGACCCGTACCCGTACGAGGAGAGCCACGACCTGCGCGTCGGCCCGAAGCTGCACCCGAGCCTGGACGGCCTGCTGCCGTACATCGGGGTGTGGCGCGGGCGCGGCCGGGGCGGGTTCCCGACCATCGAGGACTTCGACTACGCGCAGGAGATCCGGATCAGCCACGACGGCCGGCCCTTCCTGCTCTACGAGTCCCGCGCCTGGATCCTCGACGAGCAGAGCCGCCCGGTCCGCCCGGCCGGTCGTGAGGTCGGCTGGTGGCGCCCGGTGATGGACGGCGACCGGGTCACCGACGAGCTGGAAGCGCTGATGAGCACCCCGACCGGCGTGATGGAGCTGCACATCGGCAAGCGCAGGGGCACCCAGATCGAGTTCGCCACCGACGCGGTGCTCCGGACGGCCACCGCCAAGGAGGTCACGGCCGGTGCCCGCCTCTTCGGCATCGTCGAGGGCGCCCTGCTCTACGCCCAGGAGATGGCCGCCATGGGCCACCCGCTGAGCCCGCACCTCTCCGCCCGCCTCGTCCGGGTCGGCGGCTGATCCCACCCCCTGTCGGCCGCCGGTGGCCGGGTCGCCGCGGGGGCCGAACTATGATCGAACGGTGTCCGAATCCTCCCTCGCGGAACTGCTCCGCTCCCGTGGGCTGCGGCTGACGGCGCAGCGGCAGCTGATCCTGCGGGCGGTCATGGAGCTGGGGCACGCGACGCCGGAGCAGGTGCACACGGCGGTCCGGGAGGTCGCCGCCGGGGTCAACATCACCACCATCTACCGCACGTTGGAGCTGCTGGAACGGCTCGGCCTGGTGACACACACCCATCTGTCGCACGGCTCGCCGACCTATCACGCGGCAGGCGAGCACCAGCACGTCCATCTGGTCTGCCGGGAGTGCGGCGCGATCGACGAGATCGAGCCCGAGCTGCTCCGCCCGCTCGCCGACCAGTTGGCCGCACAGCGCGGATTCCAGGTTGACATCGGGCACGTGGCGCTCTTCGGCGTCTGCGGCCAGTGCGAGGACGGGGAAGCCAAATGATCGACATCGCGGGGGCGGTGGCCGTCGAGGCCATCGACGAGGAGACCCGGGACCAGCCCGGTCCGGCCCACCGGGCGGCCGGGGTCGGCCCGGTGGCCGCCCACTACGGCGACCCGATGCGCGAGCAGCGCAGCCTCGCCACCGGCGTCGGTCTGGTCGACCGGTCGCACCGGGGCATCGTGGCGGTGCCCGGCGAGGAGCGGATGGGCTGGCTGCACACGCTGACCAGCCAGCACCTCGCCGGGCTGGGCGCGTGGCAGGGCACCGAGCTGCTCGTGCTCTCCCCGCACGGGCATGTCGAGCAGCACGCCATGGTCGCCGAGGACGGCGAGACCACCTGGCTGGACACCGAACCGGGGATGACCGACGGGTTGCTGTCGTACCTGGAGAAGATGCGGTTCTTCAGCAAGGTCGAGCCGCGCGACGCCACCGCCGACCACGCCCTGCTGTCGCTGGTCGGGCCCGAGGCCACCGGGGCGCTCGACACCCTCGGGGTCACCGGGCTGGCCGCGCCGGACCAGCTCGCGGTGCCCGGTCCGAAGTTCCGGTCCGGGGAGCTCCCGTCCCGGCCCACCGTGCGGTACGACGTGAAGCCGCTGCCGGTCGGCGGGTGGGCCCGGCGGGTGGCGCTCGGCGTGGACCTGCTGGTGCCTCGCCCGGCCATGGCTGGGGTGGTGGCCGAGCTGCGGGGGGCCGGCGTGCCGGTGGCCGGACTGTGGGCGTACGAGGCGGTCCGGGTGGCCGCCCGGCGGGCCCGGGTCGGGGTGGACACCGACCACCGCACGATCCCCGCCGAGGTGGACCTGATCGCGCCGGCGGTGCACCTGGAAAAGGGCTGCTACCGCGGCCAGGAGACGGTGGCCCGGGTGCACAACCTCGGGAAGCCGCCGCGCCGCCTCGTCCTGCTGCACCTGGACGGAGTGACCACCGACCAGCCGCCGGCCGCCGGCACGCCGGTGACCCTCGACGGCCGGACGGTCGGGTTCGTCGGCACCGCGGTGCGGCATTACGAGCTGGGGCAGGTCGCTCTCGCGGTGGTGAAGCGGAACGTCCCGGACGACGCCCGCCTGCTGGTGGGCGAGATTGCTGCCGCCATCGATCCGGCCTGAGGCGGCCAACGCGGGAAGTTTTCCGTTTTCCCCTGCCCGTCCCCATGATTCTTCCGTCGCGACACCCCGCTGGCCATCGACCGGGGGCGGGCCGGCGGTCTAGGATCCCCGGCATGACGACAGGGACGTTGATCACGGTTGCCCCGACCGGCGCGGAGTCGACGAAGGCGGAGGTGCCGGCGCTGCCGGTGACCCTCGACGAGCTGCTGCTGACCGCCAAGGAGTGCGAGGCGCTCGGCGCCGCGGTGATCCATGTCCACATCCGGGACGACGAGGCGAAGCCCACCCTCGACCAGGGCCGGCTGCGGGAGACCGTGGTGGCGCTGCGGGAGAGCACCGACCTGATCGTGCAGCTCTCCTCCGGCGGCGCCGTGACCGACCCGGAGGCCGACCGGCTGGCGGTGCTGGACGCCGGGCCGGACATGGCCTCCTGCACCATGGGCACGGTCAACTTCGGCGACGACGTCTTCATGAACCGGTGGGAGTTCATCATCGACCTGCACACCCGGATGCAGGAGAAGGGTGTCGTCCCCGAGTACGAGATCTTCGACCTCGGCCACCTCACCGCCCTGCAGCGCCTGCTCGGCAAGTACGGCCTGCCGCACGGCGGGCACGTGCACGTCGACTTCGTGATGGGCGTGCCGGGCGGCATGCCGGGCACGACCGCGACCCTGGTCGCCGCCGAGCAGATGCTGCGCGACCTGCCGGAGGGCACCACCTTCTCGGCCACCGGGATCGGCCGCAGCACCATTCCGGTGATGCTGGCGTCGCTCTCGGCCGGTGGGCACCTCCGGGTCGGCATGGAGGACACCATCACGTACGCCAAGGGGCAGCCGGTCGAGTCCAACATGCAGCTGGTCGCCCGCGCGGTCGGCTTCGCCCAGCTCGCGCAGCGTCCGCCGCTGACCACCACCGAGGCCCGGCAGCTGCTCGGCATGTAAGCCGCGGCACGCCCGGCACTCCTGTACGCCGTGGCCCGTCGCCGCTGGTCACCCCGGTGTCGAGCCCGCGCGGCCCGTCGGTACCGTCCACTTCGTGGGAAAGACGTACGAGGGCGGCGTGCCGCTCGCCGAGGTGGTCCGGTCCGGGTTCGTGGAGGGTGTGCACCGCGGCTCGGTGGTGGTGCTCGACGCCGCCGGCGCGCCGGTGGCCGGGGCGGGGGATCCCGCCGCGCCGATCTTCCCCCGGTCGTCCAACAAGCCGATGCAGGCGATCGGCATGCTCCGGGCCGGGTTGCCGCTGACCGACCGGGCCGACGTGGCGCTGGTCTCGGCCAGCCACGCCGGCGAGGAGTTCCACGTGGAGCGGGTCACCGCCCTGCTGCGGAGCGCCGGCCTGACCGAGGAGGCGTTGCACTGCCCGCCGGACCTGCCGGTCGGCGAGGCGGCCCGGGAAGCGGTGCTGCGGGCCGGCGGCGGCCCGCGGCGGATCCAGATGAACTGCTCCGGCAAGCACACCGGGATGCTGCTGACCTGCCTCGCCGCGGGCTGGCCGGTGAACGGCTACTGGCGGCCCGAGCACCCGCTCCAGCAGCGGCTGACCGCCGCGATCGAGGAGCTCACCGGGGAGTCGGCGGCGGCCGTCGGGGTGGACGGCTGCGGTGCCCCGGTGCTCGCCGTCTCGCTGACCGGGCTCGCCCGGGCGTACCTGCGGCTGGTCTCCGCCGAGCCGGGCACCGTCGAGCGGACGGTGGCCGACGCGATGCGGGCGTACCCGGAGTTGGTGGGCGGCACCCAGGCGGACGACACCCGGCTGATGCGGGGCGTACCCGGACTGCTGGCCAAGGTCGGCGCGGAGGGTGTGATCGCGGCGGCGGTCCCGGAGGTCGGCGCGGTCGCCCTCAAGATCGACGACGGCGCCGGGCGGGCCCGCATGCCGGTGCTGGTGTCGGCGTTGCGCCGGCTCGGGGTCGAGGCCCCGGTGCTGACCGAGTACGCCGAGCTGCCGCTGCTCGGCGGCGGCCTGCCGGTCGGTGCGGTCCGCGCCCTCTGGTGACCCGGGGGCGGGTTCCGCCCGTACCTGTCTGCCGTGCTCGTGGTCCCGCCGCGCCGGAAGGCGGCACATGAGTGGTGAGCGATATGCCTGTGGGGCATAAATATGCCTCACCGGCATATCGCTCTTTGGCTGTGTCTCGGCCCGCGCCCGTCAGAGCGGACGATTCGCCGGCCGGGTGCCGCCTCCGCGTGCGCTGCTCCGGCCGGCAAGTCCGCCGGATCCGCTCACGGTAGGAAGTCGAGCAGGGCGGCGTTGACCGGTTCCGGGCGCTCCAGTGGCAGCAGGTGAGCGGCGTCCGGAATGTCCGGCAGCCGTACGCCCCGCGGAGCCTCGGCGGCGATCCGGTCGGCGAGGCGGCGGAGATCCGCGACGTCGTCCGCGCCGGTCCCGACCAGCACCGGCACCCGCAGCTCGGCCAGCCGGTCGATCGCCGGCGGGTCGAGTTCGCTCACCTCGATGGCGCTCAGCTCCAGCTCGGCGGCGAGCGCCCGCCGGTCCATCTCCTCGGCGAACCGGATCAGCCCGGGGTCGACGTCCTCGGGGCGGCGGGTCGGGCCGACCACCCAGAAGCGCACCTCCCCGGCCGCGGTCGCGGCGAAGTCCTCCGGGTCGGCCTCACCGACCAGCTCGTCCCAGAGCTGCTCGGTCTCCTCGGACCACTCGGTGCCGGAGACCGGGGCGCCGAACAGGGCCAGCGCGGAGACCCGCTCCGGGTACGCCAGCGCGGTGTCCACCGCGACCTTGCCGCCGAACGAGCAGCCCACCAGGGCGGCCTGTGCGACGCCGAGGGCGTCCAGTAGCCCGACCAGGTCGTCATGGTGCGCGAACGGCGCGGGCGGCAGTTCGGAGTCGCCGTAACCGCGCAGGTCGACGGCGATCACCCGATGCCGGGCGGCGAGCGCGGGCAGCTGGGCCCGCCACATCCGCCGGTCGGCGATCCCGGCGTGCACCAGCACCACCGGGCTGCCGGTTCCGGCCTCGTCGTACGCGAGGGTGGCGCCGTTGACTTCGATCTTGGTCACCGGGGGAACGGTACGGACCGGACAACGAGTGCGCAAGCGGCCAGTTGAGACGCTGCTAACTTTGGCAAGCATTTTGCTTGCAGGAGCTAGCGGGGGGCGTTAGCGTGGAGTCATGGCCACCAGCAAGGACCTTCCCGACGTCGGCGGGTTCATTCGCGACCTGCGCCGCAATGCGAAGATCTCACTGCGGCAGCTCGCCGAGCAGGCCGGCGTCAGCAACCCGTACCTGAGTCAGATCGAACGCGGCCTGCGCAAGCCGAGCGCCGAGGTGCTCCAGCAGTTGGCCAGCGCCCTGCGCGTCTCCACCCCGGCGATGTACCTGCGGGCCGGGCTGCTGGACGCGAAGGAGGGGCAGGGGGTGCTCGCGGCCATCGCCGTCGACCCCGAGCTGACCATGGCCCAGAAGCAGTCGCTCACCCAGATCTACGAGACGTTCCGCCGGGAGAACGCCCGGCTGGCCGAGGCGACCGCCGCCGCGCAGGCGGCCACCGAGCCGGGCGCGGCCCCGGGCGATGCCCCGGTCACCGAGCCGACCCCGACGGCCACCGGGCCGGGGGAGGCGCCGCAGGCCCCGGCCACCGTCACGCCGGCCGCGACCGGCCCGACGACACCGGGCGGCAGCCCGACCGAGGCGGTCCTCGAGTCGGTCGCCGTCACCGAGGCGGGGCGCACCCCCGCACCGACCACCGCCGCCCTCGACGAGGAGACCGCCCGCGGGGCGGCCCGGAAGGCCGCTGGTGCGGCCGAGGAGGAATAGTCATGACCCAGCCGAAGACCAACATCCCAGCTCCGCTCTACGCCGCCGCCGGCGCCGGCGACCTGGCCCTCCAACAGCTGCGCAAGCTGCCCGCCGTGGTCGGTGAACTGGGCACCCGGGTCGTCGCCGAACTCGGCGGCAAGGCCGTGGTCACCGGCGTCGAGCTGCGCCAGAAGGCCACCGAGACGCTGAAGACCGCCAACGTGACCGCGACCGGCCTGCGGGAGCGGGCCGCCGCCGACCTCGACCTGGACAAGCTCCGCGAGGCGGCCACCCTGGACAAGCTCCGCGAGGCGGCCACCCTGGACAAGCTCCGCGAGGCCGCCGGCCGTAACGCCGCCGCCGTGCTGGCCGGGGCGCAGTCCGCACAGGAGCGGGCCCTGGCGGGGGCCCAGGCCGCGCAGGCCCGGGCCGAGCGCGCGGTGGCCGACGCCCAGGAGCGCGCCCTGGCCGCGTACGCCGAGCTGGTCGCCCGGGGCGAGCGGGTCGTCGGCGCCGGGGTGCTGGAGGCCGCCGACACGGTGAACGCCGACATCGAGGCCACCGAGGCCGAGCGGGCTCCGGCCGCGGCGACCGCGCAGCCGGCCGAGGTGCCCACCCCGGCCGAGGCGCCGAGCCCGATTGAGGTGGCCGAGGCGGTCGGGGCCAAGCCGGCCGCGGCGAAGCGGACCCGGGCCACCAAGGCGACCGCCACCAAGGCCACCGCGACCAGGGCGAGCGCCACCAAGGCCACCGCGACCGAGGCGGGCACCCCGTCCGCGAAGCTGCCGAAGACCACCAGGCGGACCCGCCCGGCCGCCGAGTAGTCGATCCTGGACCGAGGCCCCGGACAGCGTCCTCTCGGACGTTTCCGGGGTATCGGCATAAGCTTGCCGACATGGCCTACGCCGCGCCGATCTTCGCGTTCGATGTCCGCTACGTGATCGAGCTGGTCCTGCTCGTCTTCGCCCTGGTGATCGAGGGAGTGGCGCTGGTGCACGCGATCACCCAGCGCTCCGACGCGTTCGCCGCGATCGGCACCCTGCCCAAGGGCGGCTGGATCGCGATCCTGGCGGTCTGCCTGATCCTGACGCTGCCGGCGTTCGGCTTCGGCCCGCTGAGCATCTTCGGCCTGATCGGCATCGCGGCCGCACTGGTCTATCTGCTGGACGTCCGGGTCGGGCTGCGCGACCTTCAGGACGGCCGAGGCTCCTGGTGAGAAGCTTCCGCTGGCCGCCGCCGCCGGACGGCGGCCCCCGCACCTGGGGCCCCGGCCCCGGCGCGCCCCGCACCGGCCGGCCGGCGCTGCCCGAGCCGGAGACCGAGCTGGTCACCACCCCGCACGGGGTACGGCTGGAGCGGCTGGTCACCGGCACCGGTGACCCGGTCACGGTGTTCGCGCACGGGCTCGGCAACGGCATCGCCACCACCCGGCCGTTCGGCAGCGCGGTCACCGGCCGCAAGATCTTCTTCCAGTTCCGCGGGCACGGCCGATCCGACTCGCCGCCCGGGCCGTGGAGCTACCTGGACCTGGCTCGCGACCTGCGGGCGATCGCCGATCTGGGCGGCGCCACCCGGGCCTTCGGGGCGAGTCTCGGCGCGGGCGCGCTGTGCCGGCTGCTCGCCGAGAGCCCGGAACGCTTCGAGCGGCTCGTCTTCTTCCTCCCCGCCGTGCTGGACACGCCGCGTGGCGAGGTCGCCCGGGCCCGGCTGTCCGGCCTGCTCGACGCGGTGGCGGACGGGGACGCCTCGGCGTTGGCCGACGTGGTGTCGGTGGAGCTGCCGCCGGCCGTCCGCAACACCCCGGCCGGGTGGGCGTACCTGCGGCAGCGGCTGGACCAGCTGCTGCGGGACGGGCTCGCGCCGGGGCTGGCCAGCCTGCCGGAGCAGGCTCCGCTGCGGGACGCGGGGGCGCTGGCCACGGTCATCGCTCCCGCGCTGGTGATCGGCTGCGCCGGTGACGACCTGCACCCGGTTGCGGTCGCCGAGCAGCTGGCCGCCGCGCTCCCGCACGCCACCCTGCACGTGTACGACCGGCCGGGCGTGCTCTGGACCGAACGCGCCGACCTGCGGGAGCGGATCTCGACGTTCCTGAACGGGTAACGTCCCCTGCCATGGGCGTCACACACCACGGCCGTACGCACCGCCTCGACCTCGCCGACCCCACCCTGCGGGAGTGGGCGTGCACGGTGCTGGCGGCCGATCCCGAGCAGGGCATCGTGCTGGACCGGTCGGCCTTCTACCCGGGCGGCGGTGGGCAGCCGCCGGACTACGGGGTGCTGCTCTGGCAGGGGGTGCAGACCCGGATCGTGGGCACCCGCAAGGGCGACGACCTCTGGCTCATCCCGGCCGAGGGTGACCCGCTGCCGCCGGTCGGCACCGCCGTCACCGGTGCGGTCGAGGACGCTCGCCGGACCATGCTGATGCGGACCCACTCCGGGCTGCACGTGCTCTGCGGGGTGGTCTTCCGCGACTTCGGCGCGCTGGTCACCGGCGGCAACATGGAACCCGGCGAGGCCAGGATGGACTTCAACCTCCCGGAGGTGCCACCGGACTTCAGGACCCGGATCGAGGAGCTGGTCAACGCCGAGGTGGCCGCCGACCGGGCAGTCGCCGTACGGGTGCTGCCCCGGGCGGAGGCGTTGGCCCTGCCGGACATCATCCGTACCCAGTCCAACCTGATCCCGCCCGACGAGCAGGAGGTCCGGATCGTCGACATCGTCGGCCTGGACGTGCAGGCCGACGGCGGCACCCACGTCGCCTCCACCGCGCAGGTCGGCAAGATCCAGGTCGTCAAGGTGGAGAGCAAGGGCCGGGCCAACCGACGGGTCAGGGTGCGGCTGGCGGACTGAGCGATCCGCCTGCGCCACCGGCCGCAGCACCCGCGGGCGCCGGTCCGAGATGAACCGGCCGGAGACCATTGGCCTCCGCCGGCCCGCCCGCTGCTGTCGCCGCCTCGGCGTAGAGCGCGGCGGCGCGGCGGGTCGCCTCGGCGAAGCGGGCGCGCAGCTCCGGCGGGTCGAGCACCTCCACCTCGGGACCGAGCGCGAGCAGTTGGGTGTACGCCACCGCGACGGACTCGACGGGCAGCCGGAGCACCTTCCGGCCCTGCCCGTCGGGGGCGTCGGCGGCGGCGACCGCCTCGTCGTACACGAACGGGGCGTCGACCAGGTGCCGGAGCGCGCGCAGGCCGGCGGGGCTGAGCCGGACGGTGACCTCGGCCCGCAGCAGCT
Organism: Micromonospora sp. NPDC007271; assembly: GCF_040634005.1. Taxonomy (NCBI): domain Bacteria; kingdom Bacillati; phylum Actinomycetota; class Actinomycetes; order Micromonosporales; family Micromonosporaceae; genus Micromonospora; species Micromonospora sp. NPDC007271. The sequence goes on along the minus strand of NZ_JBEYER010000069.1, from coordinate 9,451 downwards.
CCCGCAGAAACGCCTCGGCCTGTGCCCGCCAGTACGCCCCCAGGTCGAAGCCCGCGTCCCGGTCGAAGACCTCCTCGGCCACCGCGACGCCGACCACCCGGTCCACCCGGTACGTCCGGTACCCGTCGCCGACCCGGCCGACCAGATACCAGACGCCGCTTTTCAGCACCAGCCCGTAGGGCTGAACCGTGCGGGTCACCTCCCGCTCGCCCCGCCGGTAGCGTAGTTCCACCACCCGGTCCCGCCAGACCGCGCCGGCCAGCTCGGCCAGCCGCGGGGGCGGGGCGGACTCGCGGAACCAGCCCGGCACGTCGAGGTGGAACCGCTGCCCGGTCCGGGCCGGCGCGTCCCGCAGGCTCGGCGGAAGCGCGGCGAGCACCTTCAGCTCGGCGGCGGCCACCGCGTCGGCGAGCCCCATGTCGCCGGCCGGACCGGGCAGCCCGGCCAGGAACAGCGCCTCCGCCTCGTCCCGGGTCAGCCCGGTCAGCCGGGTCCGGTAGCCGCCGAGCAGGCGGTAGCCGCCGGCGCGGCCCCGGTCGGCGTACACCGGCACGCCGGCGGCGGAGAGCGCCAGCACGTCCCGGTAGACGGTCCGCTCCGAGACCTCCAGCTCGCGGGCCAGCTCGGCCGCCGTCATCGTGCCCCGCGACTGGAGCAGCAACACCACCGAGATCAACCGGGACGCCCGCACCCGTCCATCCTGCCCCGGGCCCGGTCACCGCCCGCCGGGGGTGAGCAGGCCCCGGTCGTACGCGGTGGCGACGGCGGCCGCCCGGTCGTTCACACCGAGCTTGGCGTAGACGTGCAGCAGATGGGTCTTGACCGTGGCCTCGCTGATGAACAGCAGGGCGGCCGCCTCCCGGTTGGACGCCCCCCGCGCCACCAGGGTCAGCACCTCCAGCTCCCGCTGGCTCAGCGGCTCCTCGGCGGGGGCGCGGAGCCGCCCCATCAGCCGGCCGGCCACGCTGGGCGAGAGGACCGCCTCGCCACGAGCGGCGGCCCGCACCGCACGGACCAGCTCCTCCCGGGGCGCGTCCTTGAGCAGGTAGCCGGTGGCGCCGGCTTCGATCGCCGGCAGCACGTCCGCGTCCGTGTCGTACGTGGTCAGCACCAGCACCCGGGAGGTGCTGCCGGAGTGGGCCAGCCGGCGGATCGCGGTCACCCTCGATGACCGGCATCGCGCCGCCCTTCACCGTCGCGTTCGTACCCGTCCAGGCTCGCCGGGACGGACCGGCGGGACATCGACCGGCCGGAGACGATCGGGACCGGTGTGGACTTACCCGGCGATCCACCAACCGGTTGATGTGCCCGGGGCGGCTACGCTGTTCGGTCGTGGACGTGACCAGCATCGCGCGCCCGGTGACCGGCCCTGCCAGCCGCTTCTTCTCCGGGGTGGGGCTGCTGCTGCGCGGCATCGGCCTCTACGTCCGCAGCCCCGGCCTGATGCTGCTCGGCGTCGTGCCGGCGCTGATCTCCGGCGTGCTCTTCGCCGTCGCGTTCGTCACCCTGTTCTACTTCGTGGACGACCTCGCCGCGCTGGTCACCCCGTTCGCGGACGACTGGTCCGCGGCCTGGCGGAGCCTGGCCCGGGTCGTCGCCGGGCTGGCGATCGTCGGGCTCGCCGGGCTGCTCGGAGTGCTCACCTTCACCGCGGTCACCCTGATCATCGGCGACCCGTTCTACGAGAAGATCTCCGAGCGGGTCGAGGACCGGCTCGGCGGCACCCCGGGTGCCGTGGAGGTGCCCTTCTGGGCCTCGCTGCGGCAGAGCATCCGCGACTCGCTGCGGCTGGTCGCCGTCTCCGCGCTGGTCGGCGTACCCCTCTTCGCGGCCGGCTTCATCCCGGTGGTCGGGCAGACGGTCGTCCCCGTGCTCGGCGCGGCGGTGGGTGGCTGGTTCCTCGCCCTGGAGCTGGTCGGCGCGGCCTTCTACCGCCGGGGGATGGGGCTGCCCGAGCGCCGCGCGCTGCTGCGGGCCGACCGGCCGACCGCCCTCGGGTTCGGCGTGGCGGTCTTCGTCTGCTTCCTGATCCCGCTCGGCGCGGTGCTGATCATGCCGGCCGCCGTCGCCGGGGCCACCCTGCTGGCCCGTCGGTCGCTCGGCCAGTCCGTCGAGGAGGTCTGACATGGAGATCACCCTGGTCGAGGGGGACATCACGGCCCAGCGCGTCGACGTGATCGTCAACGCCGCCAACTCCTCACTGCTCGGCGGCGGGGGAGTGGACGGGGCGATCCACCGCAGGGGCGGTCCGGCCATCCTCGAGGAGTGCCGGACGCTGCGCGCCTCCCGCTACCCGGACGGCCTGCCGACCGGCCAGGCGGTCGCCACCACCGGCGGCAACCTGCCGGCCCGCTGGGTGGTCCACACCGTCGGGCCGATCTTCTCCGCCGCCGAGGACCGGTCGGTGCTGCTGCGCGACTGCTACGCCAACAGCCTCCAGGTCGCCGACGTGCTGGCTGCGGCGAGCGTCGCCTTCCCGCTCATCTCCGCCGGCGTCTACGGCTGGCCGGTCGAGGACGCCGTACGCCAGGCCCTCGCCGCGCTGAACGCGGTCGAGCCGGCGCACGTCACCGAAGCCCGGCTGGTCCTCTTCGGCGCCGACACGTACGCGGTGGCCGAGCGGGTCGCCGCCGAGCTCAGCTGAGTTCGCGCAGGCAGGACCACTGGGTGGCCACCGGCCGGTAGCCGAGCCGGGCGTTGACCGCCAGCATCGGCGCGTTCGCCTCGTCGTTCGAGGTGTACGCGGTTCGTACCCCGGAGGTGGCGGCGCGGTGCAGGGCGGCCCGCTTCACCAGGAGGGCCAGGCCCCGCCCCCGGTAGCCGGGCACCGTGCCGGTGAAGGCCGACCACATCCGGTCGCCGTCCCGCTTGACCAGGCTGACCGCGGTCAGCGTGCCGTCCACCTCCGCCAGCGTGCTGGCGTCCAGGTCCAGCCCCGGGTTGTCCCAGACCTCGTTGTGCCAGATGTCGTAGCCCATGGCGTCCGTCGGGACGTCGCCCGGTTCGTCCAGCGACGACTCGGCGTCCACCTGGTAGATCCGGCGCGGGTCCACGTCGGCAGCCGACAGCAGCCGTACGCCCGGCGGCGGCTCGGGCATCGGCGGGGCGGGCCGTAGGTCGAGTACGGAGTAGCGCAGCTCCCGACTGGGCGTGAAGCCGTGCCGGCGGGCGAACGGCAGGGATCCAGGCTGGGACCAGGTGCGCACCCGCCGCGTGCCGATCACGCGCAGGTGGCCGAGCGCGGCTTCCAGGAGCGCGGTGCCGACGCCCCTGCCCCGGTGCGCGGGGTGCACGTGCAAGGTGGAGATCTCCCCCACGTCCGGCTCCGAGGTCTGGCTGTTCCGGTACGCCGAAGCCCAGCCGACCACCTGCCCGTCCGCCTCGGCCACGAAGCCCGTCCAGTCCTCCTCGGGTGGCGGCTTGGCGATCATGCGGCGCGTCGATTCGACCCCGCGCACCAGGTAGGGGTGGACCACCGTGCGCAGGGCCACGACGCCGGGCGCGTCGTCGGGGCGGGCGGTACGGATCACGGGCACGGGCACCACGGTAGACCGGCCCCGCCGAACCGGGCGACGGGTTAAACGCCCGGGGCTTTCGCCTGTAAATGAAAAAAGTAGTGCGCTCACCATCAGAAGTTTCGTCTCCAGCATCTGTCCTTTGTGTTGCGCGGCCGTTAAGGTCCCGTAGAAGCTGGTCGATCGGATGAGGAGGCGCTCCGTGTCCCGCAAGCCGTTACGCCGTCTGCTGTCGGCAGCGCTCGGTGCGCTGCTGGCCCTGCCGATATCCGGAAGCTTCGCCACGCCGGCCTCGGCCGCCGAACCGGAGTTCCAGGCCCTGGTCTTCTCGAAGACCGCGGGATTCCGGCACGGTTCGATCCCCGCCGGGATCGCGGCGATCCAGAAGCTCGGCCAGGACAACAACTTCGCGGTCGACGCGACCGAGGACGCCGGGGCGTTCACCGACGCGAACCTGGCCCGGTACGACGTGGTGGTCTGGCTCTCGACCACCGGCGACGTGCTCAACGCCGACCAGCAGGCGGCCTTCGAGCGGTACATCCGCGCCGGCGGCGGCTACGCCGGCGTGCACGCCGCCTCGGACACCGAGTACGAGTGGCCCTGGTACGGCAGGCTCGTCGGTGCGTACTTCAACAGCCACCCGGCCATCCAGCAGGCCACGGTCAAGGTGGACGACCACGTGCACCCGTCCACCGAGTCGCTGCCGGAGCGGTGGGTCCGCACCGACGAGTGGTACAACTACCGCACCGACCCGCGCGGCAAGGTGCACGTGCTCGCGGCCCTCGACGAGCGGACGTACGGCGCGGGGGCGGGCGCGATGGGCACCAGCCATCCGATCGCCTGGTGCCAGCAGTACGACGGGGGACGGTCCTGGTACACCGGCGGCGGCCACACCGACGCCTCGTACGCCGAACCGGAATTCCTCGAGCACCTGCTCGGCGGGATCCAGACGGCCGCCGGCGTGCTGCCGGCGGACTGCGGGGCGACCGTCGACGACAACTTCGCGCAGGTGACCCTCGCCAAGGGCGCGGACACCACCGGCGAACCGATGAACCTCGCGGTGCTGCCCGACCGGCGGGTGCTGCACACCTCCCGCGACGGCCGCGTCTTCCTCACCACGCCGCAGGGCGTGACCAGCCTCGCCGGCCGGCTCCCGGTCTACAACCACGACGAGGACGGGTTGCAGGGCATCGGGGTCGACCCCGGATTCGCCGGCAACGGCTGGATCTACCTCTACTACGCGCCGCCGCTGGACACCCCGGAGGGCGACGCGCCCAACGACGGCACCAGCGCGGACTTCGCCCGCTTCGACGGGGTGAACCGGCTGTCCCGGTTCAAACTCACCGGCGGCACCCTCGACCTGGCCAGTGAGCAGAAAATCCTCGAGGTGCCGGCCAACCGGGGCATCTGCTGCCACGCCGGCGGCGACATCGCCTTCGACGCGGCGGGCAACCTCTACCTCTCCACCGGCGACGACTCCAACCCGTTCGCCTCCAACGGCTACACCCCGATCGACGAGCGGGCCGGCCGCAACCCGGCGTACGACGCGCAGCGCTCGTCGGCCAACCCCAACGACCTGCGGGGCAAGGTGCTACGCATCAAGGTGGCCGCCGACGGCAGCTACCAGTCGCCGGAGGGCAACCTCTTCCCGGCCGGCACCGCCGGCACCCGGCCCGAGATCTACGCGATGGGCTTCCGCAACCCGTTCCGGTTCACCGTCGACCCGGAGACCGGCTGGCTCTACCTCGGCGAGTACGGCCCGGACGCCGGCGCCGCCGACCCGAACCGGGGCCCGGCCGGGATGGTGGAGTTCAACCAGATCCGCGGCCCCGGCAACTTCGGCTGGCCGTACTGCGTTGGCCCGAACGTCGCGTACAACGACTACGACTTCGCGACCGGGACCTCCGGGCCGAAGTTCGACTGCGCCGCCCCGCGGAACACCTCGCCGCGGAACACCGGCAAGCAGGACCTGCCCGCCGCGCAACCGGCGTGGATCACGTACGACGGCGCCTCGGTGCCGGAGTTCGGCGACGGCAGCGAGTCGCCGATGGGCGGCCCGGTCTACCGGTACGACCCGGACCTGAAGTCGGACACCAAGTTCCCCGCGTACTTCGACGGCACGTTCTTCGCGGCCGACTGGGGACGCGGCTGGATCAAGAACATCGTCCTGGACGACGCCGGCCAGCCGCTGAGCATCAACCCGTTCCCCGAGCAGGTGGTGCGGCCGATGGACATCGAGTTCGGACCCGACGGCTCCCTCTACGTCCTCGACTACGGCAGCGGCTACTTCGGCGGCGCGCCGGACTCGGCCGTCTACCGGATCGACTACGTCAAGGGCAAGCGCGCCCCGATCCCGGCGGTCAGCGCCAACCCGACCTCCGGGTCGGCCCCGCTCACCGTGGCCTTCTCCTCCGCCGGGTCGCGGGACCCCGACCCGGGCGACTCGTTCACCTACGCCTGGGACTTCACCGACGACGGCACGGTCGACTCGACCGAGCCGGACCCCACCTTCACCTACCCCACCAAGGGGCAGTTCACCGCCCGGCTCACCCTGACCGACCAGGCCGGTACGACCGGGACGGCGACCGTGCAGATCACGGTCGGCAACACGGCGCCCCGCGTCGAGTTCACCGCCCCGCCCGCCGGTGGCGTGTTCCAGTTCGGTGACCGGGTGCCGTTCAACGCGCGGGTCACCGATCCTGAGGACGGCGAGATCGACTGCGGGACCGTGCAGATCGACTACGCCCTCGGCCACGACACGCACAGCCACGGGCTGGTCCAGACGCACGCCTGCGAGGGGGTGCTCGACACCGTCGCCGAGGACGGCCACAGTGCCGACGCCAACCTCTACGGCGTGCTCGCCGCGACCTACACCGACCAGGGGGCAGCCGGGGTGCCGCCGCTCACCGGGCAGACCCGGCTGGTCCTCCAGCCGCGGGTCCGGCAGAGTGAGCATTTCACCGAGGCCAACGGGATCCAGGTCGTCGACGCCGGTGGCGCGCACGGCGGGAAGCGCGTCGGATACATCGACAACGGGGACTGGATCGCGTTCGACACGTACAACCTGACGGGGATCACGGGGGTCCAGGCCCGGCTCTCCTCCGGCGGCGGAGGCGGCACGCTCGAGTTCCGGACGGACCGGCCGGACGGGCCCCTGGTCGCCAGCCTGCCTGTGGCGAACACCGGCGGCTGGGACAACTACGTCGACAGCCCCGTCGTCCCGGTCACCGACCCGGGCGGCACGCACCGGCTCTACCTGGTGTTCAAGGGCTCCGGCGGCGGGCTGTTCGACGTCGACCAGTTCACCTTCCACGGCAAGGGCGTGGCGACGAGCACCCGGCCGGAGGTGACCGCGTCGGCCGACGTCAGCCAGGCGGAGGTCCCGGCGACCGTCCACTTCACCGCCACCGGCACGGACCGGGACGGGGACGCGCTCAGCTACGCCTGGGAGTTCGGTGACGGCGCGACGTCGACCGAGCAGAACCCGACGCACACCTACACGAAGGCCGGCATCCACGCCGCGAAGGTCACCGTGCGGGATCCGTCCGGGCTGGCCGCGTCGGCCACCGTCACGGTGAACACTTACCGGGTGGCACCGCCCTGCGCAGACCCGTCCGCCCAGGTGAACCCGGACGACGAGTTCACCGGCGAGGTCATCGACCGGTGCCGGTGGACGGTGCTGCGCGAGGACCCCGCGCACTACCGGCTCGTCGGCGGGTCGCTGCAGGTCGACGCCCTCCCGGGGGACATGTACGGCGGCGCCACCGACGCGAGGAACATCCTTCTTCAGGACGCCCCGGGCGGGTCGTGGCAGGCCGTGACGAAGGTGACCGTGGATCACACGGACACGTGGGAGCAGGCGGGCCTCATCGTCCACGGCGACGACCCGAACTTCGTCAAGCTTTCGTTCATCAGGACCGACAGCGGCGTCCGCAACTTCGAGTTCATCCAGCAGCAGGGCGGGTCGCCGATCGATGGCGGTGCCGTCGACCGTTCGCCCAACCTCGCCGTGGACTTCCCGCACACGGTGTGGATGAAGGTCACCAGCGACGGGCGGACCCTGACGGCGGCGTACTCGACCGACGGCGAGCAGTGGACGACCGTCGGCCGGCCGCGGGACCTGTCCGCCGTGCCGAACCCGAAGGTGGGTCTCGCCGCCTTCAACGGCACCGGCAGCCCGGCGTCGTTCGACTTCTTCCGGCTCGACGACGCGCCGCAGCAGGCCTGCACGCCGACCGCACCGGAGGCCGGCTACACCAGCCTCTTCGACGGCACCGCGGCGAGCCGGGGGAAGTGGAAGCAGGCCGGGCCGGGCGGCTTCCTGCACGCCGCCGACTGCACCCTGCTGTCGTACGGCGGGCTGGGCCTGCACTGGTACGACCAGAGCTTCCGCGACTACCGCCTGAAGCTGGACTGGAAGCTGGCCGGGGACGACAACTCCGGGATCTTCGTCGGGTTCCCGAACCCGGGCAACGACCCGTGGTCGGCGGTCAACAAGGGGCACGAGATCCAGATCGACGCCACGGACGTGCCGGAGAAGACGACCGGGGCGATCTACAACTTCCAGTCGGCCGATCTGGCCGCCCGGGACGCCGCGCTCAAGCCACCGGGGCAGTGGAACTCGTACGAAATCGTCGTCCGGGGCCAGAGCATCGTGGTCTACCTGAACGGCGTGAAGATCAACCAGTTCGTCAACACCGATCCGGCCCGGATGCAGCAGTCCAGCTACGTCGGCATCCAGAACCACGGCGACGGTGACGACGTCTACTTCCGCAACATCCGGATCCAGGAGCTGCCGGCCGACACCGTCGCGCCCACGACCCGGGCGACGACCTCCCCGGCGGATCCGGACGGCGCCGCCGGCTGGTTCCGCTCCGACGTCACGGTGACCCTGACCGCCACCGACGCCGACAGCGGCGTGGCCCGGACCGAGTACCGGACCGGCGGTGGGTGGACCGCGTACACCGGGCCCATCCCGGTGTCCGGCGACGGCGAGCACACCGTCGAGTACCGGTCGGTGGACCTGGCGGGCAACGCCGAGGCGGCGCGGCAACTGGTGGTCAAGATCGACGGGACCGCGCCGGTCTCCGCCGCCACGTTCGCCCCGCCCGGCGACGCGGGGTGGCACAACGGCGCGGTGCCGGTCACCATCACGGCCGCCGACCAGACGTCCGGCGTGGCGAAGATCGAGTACTCGCTCGACGGGGGCGCCTGGACGCCGTACAGCGACTCGGTGGAGGTGCGCGGCGACGGCAACCACACCCTCCGGTACCGCGCGACGGACCGGGCGGGCAACGTGGAGGACGTGAAGTCGGCTGTGCTGAAGATCGACGGCACCGCCCCGGCGGTCCTCCTCTCCGGGGTGGCGGCCGGCGCCAGGTACGGCGACAGCCAGGACGTGCGGATCACCTACTCGGCGACGGACGGCACGTCGGGGATGGCGTCGCTGGTCGGCACGCTCGACGGAAAGCCGATCCTCGACAACACCCTGCTGCCGCTCTACGGGCTGTCGCTCGGCGAGCACACGCTGGCGGTGGTGGCGACCGACGAGGCGGGCAACCGGACGACCCGGTCGATCACCTTCACCGTGACCACCTCGATCACCGACCTGGGCAACCTGGTGGACCGGTTCCGGGCCACCGGCTGGCTGCCTCCGCGGAGTGCGACCGAGTTGCAGAAGCCGCTCGCCAAGGCCGACAGGTTCGCCTCCCGTGGGCTCAACGCGCAGGCGGTGCGGGAGCTCCGGTCGTTCCGGGAGCTGGCCGGTGACCCGAAGGTCGTACCGAACGCCGAGGTGCGGGCGGTCCTGGTCCGCGACGCGGACGCGGTGATCGCCCGGTTGTCCGGGAAGTAGGAGGGCCCACGAGACGGCCGGGGCCGGCATCGAATTCCTCCCAGGCAACCCGGGACACGGTACTGCCTGCGCCGGAGCGCGG
>NZ_JBEYER010000068.1:0-40935 GCF_040634005.1 Micromonospora sp. NPDC007271 | reverse complement strand
TTTCCTCGGCCCCCCGGGGGCCCAACCCATTTGTCCGCCCCACCGGTCAACATCGCCTCGACCGTGCGGCCCCGCCCGCACTGACGAGGCGATGGTTGTGCCCGCTGGAGTTGCGCGGCGCCGGCCAGGGCGGCGAAGGCGCACCTGGCTCGGTGGGAGCCAGGGACGGCCCTCAGACCGACTCGCCCGGTGCCAGATACCGGTAGCCGTTGCCGGTCTCCTCGGACAGCCAACCGTTGATGCTGCTGAGCCCGCGATGGTTGACCTGGGCGTCGTGTATCGCGAACGCCCGCTGCGGTCTGATCGCCCTGACGAAGTCGATCGCCTCCGCCATCTTCAGCCACGATCCCTGGGCCGGGACCAGCAGCGTCTCGATCGGCTGTTCTGGGACGTGCAGCGAGTCACCGGGGTGGTAGACCGCCTCGTCGACGATGTAGCCGAGGTTCGCGCAGTCCGGTTGGCCACCGTAGATGACCGCGTGCCGCCCGCCGACCGCCCGTACCCGAAAGCCGGCGGCGGTGAAGTCCTCGCCGGGGGACACGCCGGTGACTTCCAGCCGCGGAATGTTCGCCTCGGCGGGCGCGTAGACCGGCACGCCGAGCCCGGCCAGGCGAAGGACGTCGACGTGGTCGGTGTGTTCGTGCGTCACCAGCACCGCGTCCGCGCCGGCCAGGGCGGATGGCTCGCTCCACGTGCCGGGGTCGATGACGAGCACCCGACCGTCGTGCTCAAGTCGTACGCACGCATGGGTGTATTTGATGATCCGCATGGCGTCCGAACCTACGCTGGTCGTGGAGCTACCGGCCGGGACCCCGGACCCGGCCGAGGCCGGGTGCCAGCCCGGGCTCGGCGCCGTCCTCCGTGCCCTGGGTCAGACGAGCAGCGGCAGCCCGTCCTGATGCAGACGGAAGCCGTCGAGGTCGGCCGGATCCACCGCGAGCCGCAGGTTGGGGAGCTGTTGCGCGATCCGTTCGAACATGATGCGACTCTCCAGCCGGGCCAGGTGGGCGCCGAGGCAGAAGTGGATCCCGTGCCCGAAGGCGATGTGCTTGCGAACGTCGGTGCGGTGGATGTCGAACACGTGTGGTCGGTCGAACACCGCGGGATCGCGGTTGGCTCCCCACAACGACAACCCCACCCGATCGAACGCCGGTATCCGCCCACCGGCCACCTCGAGGTCCTGCAGGGCGAATCGAGGTGGCACGATCTCGACCGGACCGCGGTACCTGAGTGTCTCCTCGACCACCGCCGCCGCCAGCGACGGGTCGTCTCGCAGAGCCTGCCACTGCTCGGGGTGCGTGAGCAGCAGACGAATGCCGTTGACGACCAGGTCGACGGTTGTCTCCTGGCCGGCGACGAGCAGCAGCTGCACGAGCGCCACCAGCTCGTCGCGGTCGAGCGGGCCGCCCCGCTCCGCCAAGCCCACCAGCTGCGACATCAGGTCATCGGCCGGCACCGCCCGACGCCGGGCCGCCAGCTCATCGAGGTAGGCGGCGAACTCGACGGTGGCGTTCGGGCCGTCGATGCTGCCCGACACGATCGCGGCCGACCAGGCCCGGAACCGTGGTCGGTCCGGCTCGGGAATGCCGACCAGTTCCGCGATGACGTTGACCGGCAGCGGGTCGGCAAGATCGCTCACCCCGTCGACGCGTCCCCGCCCGCGTGCCCGCGCCACCAGGCGATCGGCGAGGTCGGTGATCCAGGGCTCCAACCGGGCCACCGCTCGCGCCGTGAAGCCGCCGCTGACCAGCCCGCGCAGGCGGGTGTGGTCGGGCGGATCGAGGTTGATGAGCTGGCGGGACTCGATTCTCGCCACCTCCGACAGGGGCCGCGGGGTCGACCGCTGCACGTCGGGGCAGAGCCGGTGGACCTCGTGTCCGATCGCCGGATGGCGCAGCCCCGCCAGCACGTCGGCATGCCCGGCTATCACCCAGAGGCGGTTGCCTGCCGGATCGAGCTGGAGTACCGGCCCACCACTGTCGCGTACCCGGTCGTAGAACCGGTGCGGGTCACGGCGCACCGCCGGATCCCACAACTCGGAGATGCCGAACTCGGCGGCCACACTGCCTCCTTGCACCGGAAGTCCACTGTGCGCTGCCGTTCGCCCGCGCACCCGTCGGCACCGGCCCAGCCAAGTCGGGAGTCGAGCTGCGGCCGGGCATGCTCGGCAACCAGGCCGGTCCAAGTTGAGCGCTAACATAGATACGTTTCCAGCATGTGTCAATCACTCCGTCTTACCCGCTCGTAGGGATTGACCGGCCCTGAGTTAGCGCTCACACTGCCAGTCATCAGGGGCCTCGCGACCGACGACTCGGCCCCTCTCGCGACGGCCACGGACTCCGACTTCCGTGGAGCAGCACTCCGACACACTGGAGGATGAGCGATGCGATAGGTCACACCTGACGACGAGCCTCGCGCCGGCCTGATGGCCGGAAACCCGCCGAACATCCCGACGCCACGGGCGGCCCGCCCGGGAGGTGCCGGCACGCGCGGAGGAGAACCTGAGCCCTCGGCCGGCGACTTCGACCCGGCGGATCCCGATCTAGATACAGCGAGCAGGAGCCTGGCCCAGCGGTCAGCGCACCCCATGTGGAAGGACGATCCTCAGTGACCCATTCCGACAAGAGCGCGGTCAACCGACGTCAACTCCTTCAGGCATCAGCCGTCGGTGTCGCTGCGGTCGCCGGCGCCGCCGTTCTCCCGGCGCCCGCCGCGGCGGCAGCAACGACCACCGAGCCGGCAGCCGGCCCGACCGGCCTCGGCACGACCGGGCTCGGCACGACCTCGGCCGATCTCGGTCCCGGCGGTACCGCCCCGGTCAGGCCGTTCCCGCTGCGGGAGGTGAAGCTGGGCAACGGCCTGCTGCAGGAGAAGCGCGACCGCATGAAGAACTACCTTCGGCAGTTCGACGAGCGACGGTTCCTCGTCCTGTTCAACAACCAGGCCGGTCGGCCGAACCCGCCGGGCGTGTCGGTCCCCGGTGGCTGGGAGGACGGCGGGCTGCTCAGCGGCCACTGGGCCGGTCATTTCATGACGGCTCTCGCGCAGAGCTACGCCGACCAGGGCGAGCCGATCTTCAAGAGCAAGCTCGACTGGATGGTCAACGAGCTCGCGGCCTGCCAGGTGGCGATCAACGCGCGAATGGGCAACGGCGGGCCGGGCGGTGAGGATCCGCAGCAGCCGCAGATCGGCCGGGTGGCCGGCCGTTTCGGGAACGGCCTTCGCCTGAATGGACCGAGCAAGGCCCAGTACGTGACCCTCCCTCAGGAGGCAATCAGCCAGCTCACCAGCTTCACCATCGCCACCTGGGTCAACCTCGCCTCCACGCAGAACTGGAGCCGGCTGTTCGACTTCGGTCAGAACACCACGGTCAACATGTTCCTGACCCCGCGCGCCGGCGTCACCGGCAACGTGCCGAGGTTCGCCATCACGGTCGGCGGCTCGGGCCAGGAACAGCAGATCAACGGTAACGCCGCGCTACCGACGAATCAGTGGGTGCACCTGGCGGTCACGCTGTCGCAGAACACCGGCACGCTGTACGTGAACGGTCAGCAGGCCGGCAGGAACACGAACATGACCCTCAACCCGTCCCACCTCGGAAACCCCGGAAACCGGTGGATCGGGCGATCGCAGTACGGCGACCCGTTCCTGGACGCGACCATTGACGAGTTCCACGTCTTCGACCGCGCCCTGAGCCAGGAGGAGGTGCAGTCGCTGCTGGACGCGCCGGCCGGGAGCACCGGTGGCGGGACCATCGCCTGGTACCGGTTCGACGAGGATGGCGGCACCACCCTCAAGGACGCCTCGCCCAACGGCCGCGACGCCGGCGTCGTGGCGGCCCAGGACAGCGGGAACGCCCTGTGGATCCCAACCCACCCCGGCTACCTCGGCGCGATCCCGGAGGACGCGGTGCTCCGGCTCGGGCCGCCGCGCTGGGCCGTCTACGGCGGCAACGCGAACACCAACACCTGGGCGCCCTGGTACACCCAGCACAAGATCATGCGCGGCCTGCTCGACGCCTACTACCACACCGACAACGAGACGGCGCGCGACGTCGTGGTCAAGATGGCGAACTGGGCGCACCTCGCGCTGACCGTCGGGGACAAGAACCACCCCAACTACACGGGCCCCATCACGCGGGACAACCTGAACTACATGTGGGACCTCTACATCGCCGGCGAGTCCGGTGGGGCAGGCGAGGTCTTCCCCGAGATCTACGCGCTCACCGGCGACGGGAAGCACCTGGAGACCGCCAAGTTCTTCGACAACCGCGAGTCGTTGTTCGACGCCTGCGTCGAGAACCGCGACATCCTCGTGACCACGCCACAGACCAGGCCCGGCCGCCGCCGCCCGGACCGCCTGCACGCCAACTCGCACGTACCGCAGTTCGTCGGATACCTGCGCGTGTACGAGCACAGCGGCGATCGGGAGTACTTCCAGGCCGCGAAGAACTTCTTCGGCATGGTCGTCCCGCACCGCATGTTCGCCCACGGTGGGACCGGCGGCAACTACCCCGGTTCCAACAACAACATCGAGATGTTCCAGAACCGGGACAACATCGCGAACGCGATCGCGCAGGGCGGCGCGGAGACCTGCACCACGTACAACATGATCAAGCTGGCCCGTAACCTGTTCCTGCACGAGCACGACCCGGCGTACATGGACTACTACGAGCGCGGCCTGCTCAACATGATCCTCGGCTCGCGGGCCGACAGCACGAGCGTCAGCAACCCGCAGGTCACCTACTTCCAGCCGTTGACCCCGGGCACCACTCGCAGCTACGGCAACACCGGTACCTGCTGCGGCGGGACGGGTGTGGAGAACCACACCAAGTACCAGGAGACGATCTACTTCAAGTCGGCCGACGGCAGCACGCTGTGGGTCAACCTGTTCCTGCCCTCCACCCTGACCTGGGCCGAGAAGGGCTTCACCGTCACCCAGGAGACGAGCTACCCCCGCGACGACCGTACGAAGCTGGTCGTCAACGGCAGCGGCCGACTCGACATCAAGCTGCGGGTACCGGGCTGGGTGCGGCGGGGCTTCTTCGTCACGATCAACGGCGCCGACGCCGAGGTCGACGCCAAGCCGGGTACCTACGTCACGCTGAGCCGGACCTGGAAGCCGGGCGACACCATCGAGATCCGGATGCCGTTCAGCATCCGGATCGAGCGGGCACTGGACCGCCCCGACACCCAGGCGATCTTCTGGGGACCCATCCTCATGCAGATCCTCGGCAACCCGGGCGGTGGCAACTACCGCGAGTTGTCCCTCTACCGGTACCTGAAGCGGGACGGCGACTACGCCCGTGCGGCCATCACCCACGCGGGTACCACCGCGGCCGGTGACCTGCTTTTCACCACCCACGGCCTCACCCTGCGGCCGTACTACATCAGCGACTCGCAGGCCGCCTCGTCGTACTTCCGCCGGGTCGAACCGACGGTCGTCTTCGGGTCCATCGACACCGGGGTGCCCAACTACAAGCGCAACGACGGACTGCCGAAGTACGACGTTCCCGTGGCGGGTATCCCCTCACCCGGCGACGACGGCCCGACCTTCCTCGACCTGGTGTGGGATCAGGCGCCCTTCGCCAACCACGGTGGCTTCCAGTCGGCGGTCGCCAGCACCGCTGACGCCTTCCTGCGGGCCGGCATCTTCACCGAAGCGGAGAAGGACCTCGTCGTCTCGACCGCCGCCCGGGCAAAGAACGAACTCGCACCATGAGGTTCGGGCGGCGCTTCCGGCGTGCCTCGGCCAGGAAGTAGAGCGCTTCGATGACGTCCCGGTCGTGGGTCGCCCCGCAAGGGCAGGCCCACGACCGGGACCAGTCTTGCCACCCGTGCCGACCGGTCGCCGACGGCGGCCGGAGGCTGCCGGGGCACCCCGAATGTGAGCGTGCACAGAGCCGGCCTCGCCATGCTGGCCCGACCGGAGGGTCCATGGGCTGCTCGAGGAGCCGAAGTAGCAAGGGGCTCGGCACGCGCGGCGGCAGAAGTTACCAGGACGTTCTCCCAGAGACCTTGACGAATCTAATGTGAGCGCTAACACTGTGCCGAGTAGGCGAGCGGAGGATGGCATGACCACTACGGGGGGAGCGGACGACCAGGTCGTCGTCGGCGTCGACTTCGGCACGTTGTCCGGGCGGGCACTGGTGGTACGGGTACGCGACGGCGCCGAACTGGGCACCGCCGTCCACGCCTACCGGCACGGCGTGATGGACTCCGTCCTGGCCGCCGACGGGCAGCCGTTGCCGGCCGACTGGGCGCTGCAGGACCCCGACGACTACCGGGACGTGCTGCGACACGCGGTGCCCGCCGCACTCGCCGCCAGCGGTGTCGCCGCCCGGCAGGTCATCGGGATCGGGATCGACTTCACGGCCTGTACGGTGCTGCCCACCCTGGCCGACGGCACCCCGTTGTGCGAGCTGCCCGACCTGCGGACCCGCCCGCACGCCTACGTGAAGCTGTGGAAGCACCACGCCGCCCAGCAGCAGGCCGACCGCATCAACGCCCTGGCCCACCAGCGCGGTGAGCCCTGGATCGGCCGCTACGGCGGAAAGATCTCCGCCGAGTGGCAGTACGCCAAGGCCCTGCAACTGCTGGAGGAGGACCCGGAGATCTACGCCCGGGCCGAGCGGTGGATCGAAGCCGCCGACTGGATCGTCTGGCAGCTGTGCGGCACCGAGACCCGCAACGTGTGCACCGCAGGGTACAAGGGCATCCGCCAGGACGGCCGCTACCCGTCCCGGGATTACCTCGCCTCGCTGAACCCGGACTTCGCCGGCTTCGTCCAGAAGATCGACGGTCCACTGGCCGCCCTGGGTACCCGCGCCGGCGGGCTGACCGTCCAGGCCGCGGCGTGGACCGGCCTCCCCCAGGGCATCGCCGTGGCGGTCGGCAACGTGGACGCCCATGTCACCGCCGCCGCCGCGCAGGCCCTCGAACCGGGCCGGCTGGTCGCCATCATGGGTACCTCCACCTGCCATGTCGTCAACGGCACCGAGTTGGCCGAGGTGGCGGGCATGTGCGGCGTGGTCGACGGCGGCATCAGCGCCGGCCGCTGGGGATACGAGGCAGGCCAGAGCGGGGTCGGCGACATCTTCGGCTGGTACGTCGAACACGCCGCCCCCGACGGGTTCGCCTCCCACGAGCTGCTGACCGCCCAGGCTGCCGCCCAACCCGTGGGCGCGCACGGGCTGGTGGCGCTGGACTGGTGGAACGGCAACCGGTCGCTGCTGGTCAACCATGACCTGAGCGGGGTGATCGTCGGGCTGAGCCTGGCCACCCGGCCGCCCGACATCTACCGCGCGCTGCTGGAGTCCACCGCGTACGGGACCCGCATGATCATCGAGGCGTTCGCCGACGCGCGGGTGCCGGTGAACGAGCTCATCGTCGCGGGTGGACTGACCAGCAACCCGCTGCTGATGCAGATCTACGCCGACGTCACGAACCGGCCGCTGGGCATCATCGGCTCGGCGCAGGGGCCGGCGTTGGGCTCGGCGATCCACGCGGCGGTCGCGGCGGGGATTTACCCCGACGTGTCCGCGGCCTCCGCGGCGATGGGTCGGGTCGACCGCGACGCCTATCTGCCCGATCCCGAGCGGGCCCGCGCCTATGACGCGCTGTACGCCGAGTACCGGCGGCTGCACGATCACTTCGGCCGCGGCGGCGACGAGGTGCTGCTGCGCCTACGTGCCATCCGGAACGCCGCCCGGTCGGCGGCCAACCACGCACCGGCCGGCGAGGCCGCGCATTCCCTGGAGGTGACGGCATGAGCGAGCAGCTCGCCCTGGGCGCCGAGGTGGCGCGGCTGCGCGAGACGGTGGCCACCCTGCACGCCGAACTCGTCCGGTACGGCCTGGTGGCCTGGACGGCCGGCAACGTCTCGGCGCGGGTGCCCGGGCGGAACCTCATGGTGATCAAACCGAGCGGGGTGTCCTACGACGACCTGCGCCCCGACAACATGGTGGTCTGTGACCTCGACGGGATCGTGGTGGCGGGTCACCTCTCGCCGTCCAGCGACACCGCCGCACACGCCTACGTCTACCGGTCGATGCCCGACGTCGGTGGTGTCGTGCACACCCACAGCAGCTACGCGACCGCCTGGGCCGCACGGGGCGAGCCCATCCCCTGCTATCTCACCGCGCAGGCCGACGAGTTCGGGGGCGAGATCCCGATCGGCCCGTTCGCCCTCATCGGCGGTGACGACATCGGCAAAGGCGTCGTGGCCACCCTCTCCGGGCACCGCTCCCCGGCGGTGCTGATGCGCAACCACGGCGTCTTCACCATCGGTCCGGACGCCAGGGCAGCGGTCAAGGCCGCCGTGATGTGCGAGGACGTGGCCCGCACCGCGCACCTGGCCAGGGTCCTCGGCCAGCCGGTGCCCATCGCCGCCGAGCATGTCGACTCGCTCTACGAGCGCTACCAGAACGTCTACGGGCAGACACCGGTCCCGTCCACCGACCGGTAGGCACGGGCCCGGACCAGCCGCCACTCACAGCCAGGTACCCCAACCCCACCACACCCCCGTAAGGAGTCATGTCATGAGGAAGACCGGCAACACCATCAGCCGTCGCGGGTTCGCGACGGTTCTGGCGGCCGGGCTGCTCGCCACCGGGCTGGCCGCGTGCTCGAACAGCGACACCGGCGGCGACGGCGGAGACGGCGGGGACGGCAAGATCGTCCTCGGGTTCTCGCAGGTCGGTGCCGAGAGCGGCTGGCGCACCGCGAACACCAACTCCATCAAGGAGGCTGCCGCGGCGGCCGGCATCGAGCTGAAGTTCGACGACGCCCAGCAGAAGCAGGAAAACCAGATCAAGGCGATCCGCAACTACATCCAGCAGAAGGTCGACGTCATCGCCTTCTCGCCGGTGGTGGAGTCGGGCTGGGACACCGTGCTCAAGGAGGCCAAGGACGCTGGCATCCCGGTGATCCTGACCGACCGCGCCGTCGACTCGGCCGACAAGTCGCTCTACAAGACCTTCCTCGGCTCGGACTTCGTGAAGGAGGGCCGGCTCTCCGGCGAGTGGCTGGTCGAACAGACCAAGTCCGCCACCGGCCCGGTGAACATCGTGGAACTGCAGGGCACCACCGGGTCGGCACCCGCCAACGACCGCAAGAAGGGCTTCGCGGAGGCGATCGCCGCCAACCCCAACCTGAAGATCATCGCGTCCCAGAGCGGTGACTTCACCCGGGCCGGCGGGAAGCAGGTCATGGAGCAGTTCCTCAAGGCCAACCCGAAGATCGACGTGCTGTTCGCGCACAACGACGACATGGGCCTGGGCGCGCTGGAGGCGATCACCGCCGCGGGCAAGGTGCCCGGCAAGGACATCACCATCATCACCGTCGACGCGGTCAAGGACGGCATGCAGGCGCTGGCCGACGGGAAGTTCAACTTCATCGCCGAGTGCAGCCCGCTGCTCGGGCCTCAGCTGATGGACCTGGCCAAGAAGGTCCACGCCGGCGAGCAGGTGCCGCCCCGGATCGAGACCGAGGAGACCACCTTCACCCAGGAGCAGGCCAAGGAGGCCCTGCCGAACCGGAAGTACTGACGAGCCGGTACCGGCTCGCAGCGCGTACGCCGCGAACGGTGACCGGCACGACGATCGGGCCGGTGGTGTCGAGCACACCACCGGCCCGGACCACTCCCCCGCGCCGTGAGCCGACGGGCCGGGCCGCCGTGAACGGTCACGGCGACCGGGCACCTGACGACAATCACGAAAGGTCTGGTGGGATGTCGGATAGGCATCCGGTCCTGACGATGACCGCGATCAGCAAGTTCTTCCCCGGGGTTCGCGCCCTCGACGGTGTCGACTTCCGGTTGTTCCCTGGCGAGGTGCACGCCCTGATGGGCGAGAACGGCGCCGGCAAGTCCACCTTGATCAAGGTGTTGACCGGGGTGTACGGCAGCGACGCCGGCACCATCATGCTCGACGGCGCCCCCGTCTCCTTCACCGGTCCCCGGCAGGCCACCGCGGCGGGGGTGAGCACCGTCTACCAGGAGGTGAATCTCTGCCCGAACCTGTCGGTGGCGGAGAACATCTTCATCGGGCGCCAGCCGCAGCGGTTCGGGACCGTGAACTGGCGAGAGATGCGCCGCCGGGCCGGCACCCTGCTGGCCCGCCTCGACCTGGACATCGACGTCGGCGAGCTGTTGGGCGGCTACTCCCTGGCCGTGCAGCAGATGGTGGCGATCGCCCGCGCCGTCGACGTACGCGCCCGGGTGCTGATCCTCGACGAGCCCACGTCCAGCCTGGACGCCGACGAGGTGGCGCAACTGATGCGCATCATGCGCCAGCTGCGCGACGAGGGCATCGCGATCCTCTTCGTCACGCACTTCCTCGACCAGGTGTACGAGATCGCCGACCGGATCACCGTACTGCGGAACGGCCGTCTCGTCGGCGAGTACCCGACCGCGGACCTACCGCAGTACGCCCTGGTGGAAAAGATGATCGGCAAGGAACTCGACACCCTGGAGCGACTCGACGAGCAGGCCGGGCGGGACCTGGCGGCCGTCGAGACGGGCGTCCCGGTCGTCGAGGCGACCGGCCTGGCCCGGACCGGCTCCGTGGCGCCGTTCAGCCTCACCATCCATCAGGGTGAGGTGGTCGGCATGGCCGGGCTGCTGGGATCGGGACGCACCGAGGTTGCCCGGTTGTTCTTCGGCGCCGACCGGGCCGACCGGGGCCGGCTCGCCGTGGACGGCCAGCCCGTGACCATTCGGGGACCGGTCGCCGCCATCGACCGGAACATCGCGTTCTGCTCGGAGAACCGGCGCACCGAGGGCCTGGTGGGCGATCTGTCGGTGCGGGAGAACATCATCCTGGCGATGCAGGCGGCCCGCGGCTGGCTGCGGCCGGTGCCCCGACGTCGCCAGGACGAGCTGGTCCGGCGCTACGTCGAGGCGCTGAGCATCCGCCCGAACGACCCGGACATGCCGGTGCGCAACCTCTCCGGGGGCAACCAGCAGAAGGTGCTGCTCGCCCGGTGGCTGATCACCGAGCCGCGGCTGCTGATCCTCGACGAGCCGACCCGCGGGATCGACATCGGCGCGAAGGCCGAGATCCAGCGCCTCGTGGTGCAGCTCTCCGACGGCGGGATGGCGGTGCTGTTCATCTCCGCCGAGCTGGAGGAGGTGCTACGGCTCAGCCACAAGGTCGCGGTGATGCGCGACCGGCAGCTGGTCACCCAACTGGCCAACGACGACAGCCTCGACGCCGAACGCGTCATGCGCGTCATCGCGAGCGGAGCGGAGCAGAAAGGGCGGGACCAGGCATGACCACCTGGAAGGCGCGCCTGCCGGGCGTCACCGGCCACCGGCTGTTCTGGCCGGTCGTGGTGCTCGTGACGTTGGTGGCGGCGAACGCGGTCTACCGGCCGAGCTTCCTGGCCATCGAGGTCAAGGACGGGCACCTGTACGGCAGTCTGATCGACATCCTCCGGCTCAGCGCCCCGCTGATCCTGGTCGCCCTGGGCATGACCCTCGTGATCGCCACCGGTGGCATCGATCTGTCCGTGGGGTCCGTGGTCGCCGTCAGCGGCGCGGTGGCCTGCCTCTACATCAGTCGCCAGCCGGACCAGGGCGACGTCGGGACCGTCCTGACCGCGCTGGTCATCGCCGCCGGGGTCGCCCTGCTCCTCGGCGCCTGGAACGGGATGCTGGTCGCCGTGATCGGCATTCAACCGATCATTGCCACCCTGATCCTGATGGTCGCCGGACGCGGCCTGGCCCAGTTGGTCACCTCTGGGCAGATCATCACCATCAACAGCAGCCCGTATCGGATGATCGGGACCGGGCATCTGCTGACCCTGCCGTTCGCGATCATCCTCGCCCTGGCGGTGACGCTGGCGGTGGCGGTGCTCACCCGCCGCACCGCACTCGGGATGATCATCGAGGCGGTCGGCGGCAACGCCGAGGCCAGCCGGCTGGCGGGCATCCGCGCGCGGCGCGTCAAGCTCCTCGTGTACGTCGTGAGCGCCGCCTGCGCCGCCGTGGCCGGGTTCATGATGACCGCGAACGTCTCCAGCGCCGACGGCAACTCGGCCGGGCTGTGGGTCGAGCTCGACGCGATCCTTGCCGTGGTCATCGGCGGCACGTCGCTGGCTGGGGGGCGCTTCTACCTGAGCGGCACGATCGTCGGCGCGCTGATCATCCAGACCCTCACGACCTCCGTGTACGCCATGAACATCGACCCGCAGACCTCCCTGCTGTTCAAGGCGATGGTGGTGATCGTGGTCTGCCTCATCCAGGCGCCGGCGTTCCGCGCCAGGTTCCGCCGCCGGCGAGGTGCCGCGGCGCCGCCGCCGGTCCCGGTCGACCAGCAGAAGGAGCAGGTGGCAGCCCCATGAGCACGACACAACTGACCCCGCGGCTGGGCCGACCCACGTGGTGGCGGCTGCCGCGGCGACAGGTCCCGGTGCTGGTCAGCCTCGGCCTGCTGCTCCTCATGTACGGCATCGGCGTCTCGCAGTACCGGGCCTTCTCCAACATCCAGGTCATCTTCAACGTCTTCATCGACAACGGTTTCCTGCTCGTCGTCGCGATCGGCATGACCTTCGTGATTCTCACCGGCGGAATCGACCTGTCGGTGGGCTCGGTGGTGGCGATGACCGCAATGGTGTCGGCCGCACTGCTGCGCGAAGGTCTGCCATCCGCGCTGGTGCTGCTGATCGCGCTGCTGATCGGTCCGACGCTCGGGTTCGTGATGGGCTGCGTCATCCATTTCTTCGACATTCAACCCTTCATCGTCACCCTGGCCGGCATGTTCTTCGCCCGTGGGCTGTGCACCTGGATCAGTTCGGTGTCCGTGCCCATCTCCGACGGCTTCTGGACGGCCGCCGCGCAGGAACGGATCAGGATCGGCGACAACTTCGTGACCGTCAGCGTCCTCATCACGGTCGCGGTGGTCGCCCTGGCCGCGTACACGCTGGCGTACACCCGGCTGGGCCGCAACGTGTACGCCATCGGGGGCAATCCCCAGTCGGCACTGTTGATGGGTCTGCCGGTCGGCCGCACCCGCATCGCCGTCTACACGATCAGCGGGCTCTGCTCGGCGATCGGCGGCATCCTGCTGTCCTTCTACACCCTGTCGGGGGCCCCGCTGATCGCCGTCGGCATGGAACTGGACGCGATCGCCGCGGTGGTCATCGGCGGCACCCTGCTCACCGGCGGTGCCGGCTATGTACTCGGCACCGTGCTGGGGGTGCTGGTCCTCGGTGTCATCCAGACACTGATCACCTTCGACGGCACCCTCAACTCCTGGTGGACCAAGATCGTGATCGGCGGCCTGCTGTTCGCGTTCATCCTCCTGCAACGCCTCATCGCCATCCGCAAGAAGTAACTCACCACCCGCCCACCGGAAGGCAACCCCATGATCAGCCCATCCCCGGCCGCCGAGGTCTGGTTCCTCACCGGCAGCCAGGGCCTCTACGGCCCCGAGACCCTGCGTCAGGTGGCCGCTCAGTCCCAGCAGATCGCCGCTCGACTCGACGCCGATCCCGCCATTCCCGCCCGGGTGGTCTGGAAGCCCGTACTCACCTCCAGCTCGGAGATCCTCGCCGTCTGCCGCGACGCCGCGGCACAGGGAGCCGTGGGGGTCATCGCGTGGATGCACACCTTCTCGCCGGCGAAGATGTGGATCTCCGGCTTGGACGCGTTGCGTACCCCGCTGCTGCACCTGCACACCCAGGCGAACGTGGCGCTGCCGTGGTCCGAGATCGACATGGACTTCATGAACCTCAACCAGGCCGCCCACGGCGACCGGGAGTTCGGGTACGCGCAGACCCGCCTCGGAGTCGCCCGCAAGACGGTCGCCGGGCACGTCAGCAACCCCCAGGTCATCGCCAGAATTGCGGCGTGGACCCGAGCCGCGATCGGGTACTCGACGATGCGGTCGCTGCGGCTGGTCCGTTTCGGCGACAACATGCGCGACGTGGCCGTGACCGAGGGCGACAAGGTCGAGGCAGAGCTGAGGTTCGGCGTCTCCGTGAACACGTACGGGGTGAACGACCTGGTACACGCCGTCGACGCCGTCGCCGAGACGCGGATCGACGAGCTGGTCAAGGAGTACGACGACAGCTACCGCCTCGACCCGGCGCTGCGGCCCGCCGGTGAACGCCACGATTCCCTGCGCTACGCCGCCCGCATCGAGGCGGGGTTGCGGGACTTCCTCGAGGCCGGCGGGTTCGGCGCCTTCACCACCAACTTCGAGGACCTCGGCGGCCTGCGGCAACTACCCGGCCTCGCCGTGCAGCGACTGATGGCCGACGGCTACGGCTTCGGCGGGGAAGGAGACTGGAAGACCTCGGTACTGGTGCGCACGCTCAAGGCGATGTCGGTCGGGACCGACGGCGGCACCTCCTTCATGGAGGACTACACCTACGACCTCACCCCTGGTCAGGAACTCGTCCTCGGCGCGCACATGCTGGAGGTCTGCCCGAGCATCGCCGCCGCGACGCCGGCCGTGGAGATCCATCCGTTGAGCATCGGCGGGCGCGAGGACCCGGTGCGGTTGGTCTTCGACGCCCGGCCGGGCCCGGCGGTGGTCCTCGGGCTGGCCGACATCGGCGAGCGGTTCCGGCTGGTGGCCAACGAGATCGACGTGGTCGCCCCGCCACAGCCGCTGCCCAAGCTGCCCGTCGCCCGGGCGGTGTGGCGGCCTCGGCCGAACCTCGCCGCTTCCGCGGAGGCGTGGCTCACCGCGGGCGCACCGCACCACACGGTCCTGTCGCAGGCCGTCGGGACCGAGGAGCTGCACGACCTCGCCGAGATGACCGGCACCGAGCTTCTCGTCATCGACGCCGACACGACGTCCCGGCGGCTGGCCCAGGAGATCCGCGCGAATCAGGCCTACTTCCGACTGGCCAGAGGATTCTGAGCCGAAATTGTAATCGACTAATCTCAATTTGCTGTCGGCGTCCCGCCCGCGGAAGCGCATCGATGACCCCGACCGCCACCGAGAGCCGCGCGGCCCACCCCACCGCTGCTGTAGGGCCGGGCCGTGCGGCTCCGAGCGGCGGAAGCAGCGGGTCTACGATGACCGCGAAGGGGAGGCGCCATGATTCCACAGCCGGCCGTACGTGCCGCCGTGATGAGCGATGTCGCACGGCTTGCCGGCGTCTCTCATCAAACCGTCTCCCGAGTGCTGAACAATCATCCGAGCGTGCGGCAGGAAACCCGGGAACGGGTGCTGCAGGCCGTGCACCAACTCAACTACCGGCCCAATGCCCTGGCGCGCGGGCTGGCCAGGCGGCGCTCCCGCGTCATCGGTGTGGTCAGCTTCGACACGATCCTCTACGGCCCGGCCGCCACCCTGCTCGGCATCGAGCGGGCGGCCCGTGCCGCCGGCTACGGAATCAGCATCGTCACCCTGGAGCGGCTCGACCGGGCCGGGGTGGCCTCCGCCATCGACGCCCTGGCCGAGCAGTCGGTGGCCGGGGTCGCGCTCATCGCCCCGACGGTCAGTGCCGCGGTACACGGCCTGCCCACCGGCGTACCCGCGGTGGTGGTCGAGCCCGGCGGCGGCGGTGAGTTGCCCAACGTCTCGGTCGACCAGGTCGCCGGCGCCCGCCTCGCCGTCGAGCACCTCCTCGCGCTCGGGCACGAGACCGTGTGGCACATCGCCGGGCCGCGCGACTGGCTGGAGGCCCGCGACCGTATCGACGGGTGGCGGCTCGCCCTGGAGGCGGCCGGCCGTCGCGTCCCGCCGGTCATCGCCGGCGACTGGAGCCCGCGGGCAGGCTACGAGATCGGTCAGACCCTCGTCGACCGCCCGGACATCACCGCGGTCTTCTGCGCCAACGACCACCAGGCGCTCGGCCTGCTCCGCGCCCTCCACCAGCGGGGCGTGCGGGTGCCGGACGACGTCAGCGTGGTCGGCTTCGACGACCTTCCGGAGGCCGCCTACTTCTCCCCGCCGTTGACCACCATCCGGCAGGACTTCGACGAAGTCGGCCGTCGGTGCGTCGCCGCGCTGCTGGAGTTGTTGACCGCAGACCCGTCCCTCGGGCGGGCGAACCCGCTGCCGGTGGAGCCGACGCTCGTGGTCCGAGCCAGCAGCGGCAGCCGGAAGCCCTGAGCGACGACCCAGCCGGCCCGGCGGGAGGCGTCTCCCGCCGGGCCGGCTGATCTCAACGAAACACGCGCAGGGCCAGCCACCGGTCTCGGCGGATCGGAGCGGTCACAGCGCCAGATCCCGCTCGGACCTGGCGGCGGCGAGGAAGATGGCCTGCCGCTGCGCTTCGGTGTGCCGCCCGGCGGCGAGCCATTCGTCCAGGACCTCCTGCACCCGCGTGAGGAACTGTCCGTGGTTGCGGAACGGTGCCGTCTCCCAGACCCGGTCGAGGAACGTCTCGCCGTTCTCGTCGCGGATGCCGTCGTTCGGTACGCCGGTGGTGGCCGGCCCGAAGACGACCTCCGGTTCGACCCGCTTCACGTATGGATGGTAGGCATTGAACTGCCCGGGCACCGGATCGGAGATGTAGTACGGCGCCAGGGTGTAGCCATGCGTCGTGAAGTGCATCGGGACATTCGTCGGCTGGATGGCGGCGGCCAGGTCGCCGTCCAGCTTCAGGTCCTTGAAGAAGCTGAACTCCCGGTAGCTGGGCGTGTCGTCCCGGACGACCATGAGGGTGGGGCCATAGAGAATGGACTGGATCGACTTGTTGTCGAGCGCCTTCTCCACCCGGAAGCTGAACGGCATCGAGATGTCGATGACGTCGCCGCGGGTCCAACGCCGGTCGAGGGTGACGTAGCTGCCGGGTAGGGCGGTGAGCCGCTGGCGGTGGCCGTTGACCCGGACGGTGTAGCCCTTCACCGCCCACGACGGCACCCGGAGCCTTATCTTGAGTGGGCCGCCGCCCTCGTCGAACCGCAGTCTGCTGGCGCCTTCGGTCGGGTACTGGGTCTCCTGGGTGATGACGAATCCGCGGCCGGGCCAGGTCAGCGTCGAGGCGATGAAGAGGTTGACGTAGAGCGTCGACTCGTCCGCCGACTGGAAGTAGATCGACTCCTGGTACTTGGTGTGGCTCTCCACGCCGGTGCCGTTGCAACAGCTACCGTTTCCGCCGTACCGGCTGTATTCGATGGTGGTGCCGATCCTCCGCGACCGGCCAGGCCACATGTTCTGGTGGTAGGTCACCTCGGTGGCGGTGACGCTGTCGATGTCCCGGCGTGAGCTGAGGATCTGGTTGTGCAGTGCCTTCTCGTAGAAGTCCAGGTACGCCGGATCCGGCTCGTGGAAGAACAGATTCCGCGTCAGCCGGAGCATGTTGTAGGCGCAGCAGGTCTCGGCGTGCCGCGGGTCCGAGGACGAGGTGAAGCCGGAGGTGATCACACCTCGTACGCCGAAGTGTTCGCTGCGGCCGGCACCGCCGTTGCTGAAGGTGCGGTGCGGGACGACCATCGCCCAGAAGTTCTTGGCAGCGGTGTGGTATTCCTCGACGCCGGTCTGCTCGAAGATCCGCAGGTAGCCGATGTTCGGCGCCATGTACTGGTTGGCGTGCCGCCCGTTCAACTCGTCGCGTTCGGCGAGCGTGGCGTTGAACATCGTGGTGAAGGTGAACGCCTTGGCGGCCTGAAGGTACCGAGCCTTCGCATCGTCGTCCGGAGCGAGCGCCGAGAGCTCGGCCATGACCTCGTTCATCGAGCCGGCCTCGCCAGCGCTGTAGATGTTCCACATCCGATCCAGCTCGGCCTGGCTGTACCGGCTGAGCCGGTGGTGGACCCAGTCCCCCATCCGGAAGACGATGTCCAGCGCCTCCTCGTTGCCGGTCAGGTGGTAGGCGTTGAGCAGGCCCCTCATGATCTTGTGGCAGGTGTACCACGGCGCCCAGACCGCGTTGGCGCCGCTGTTCTCCCTGAGTGTCGGCGGTTCGAGCCGGCTGAACTGGCCCTCGGGGAAGGCGGCGAGGAAGCCGGGGTAGCTCGTGCCGATGATGGTGGCGTCACGGCCGTTGCCCGAGTGGTCGAGGGCCGTCTCACCCTCCTCCTCGAAGCGGTACCAGGCCACCAGGCTGGTCAGCTCCGGCGATCCCGGTGCCGGCTCCGCGGTGGCGAGTGCCTGCACCTCGGCCCCGGTCAGGGCACGGTGGTAGATCCGGAAGTCGTCCACCGTCGCGTTGAGGTACGGGTCGTTGGTGCTCTGCGAGCGCCCGATCCAGTTGTTCGTGGTCGAGCCCAGGTTGGCCGGCGTCAACCGGATCGTGTTCGCGCCGACCTGGACTCCGTTGACGTAGAGCCGGCCGGTGCTGTCCGCGGTGGAGATCGTGACCGCCACGTGTGCCCACTCGCCGACCGGGACCGAGTTGTTCGCGCCGTCGACACGCTGCTCGTTGCCGCTGCCGCTGGTGGTGATCGCGAACCGCGGACCCGTGCTGGCCGATGCCCAGGGAGACAGCGACAGGTACGCACTCGAACCGGTGCCGAAGTTGAAGATCTTGGCGTTGCTCTGGCTGGTGGCCAGCTTGAGCCAGACCGCGATCGTCACGTCGGTGACGCCGTTGAGGAGCCCTGCGGGCAGCAGCACGTACTGGTTCGGATGTGGGTCGCTGAGCCGTACCGCCTTACCGGACCGGCCGGCGACCCGGCCGACCTCCCGTTGGTCCAGCGCCCGCTGGCACTTGCCCAACTCCTCGACCAGGTAGTCGAGCTTGTCGAGGAAGCTCTCCTCGCCGGTGGCGGCGTAGGACTGGGACAGGAGCGTCATGTAGTGCCCGGTGAAGTGCCCACGTAGCAGGTGGTTCGGGGTGTCCCAGCCACCCGGCCAGGTGCCGGGGGCCGGCAGGCCGGCGTTGACCCGGAACAGATGCAGCATCCGGTCCGGTCCGTCGAGGACGTTGCCGGTGCCCGGGTAGTTCCTCGCGTAGTTGAGCATCCGGTCACGCTTCTGCTGGAAGATCCCCTCGTGCAGGGTCACCTGGTCGAGGTCGAACGGCCCGACTACCGGGCGGCCGAGCGGCACCGGACTCTCGCTGGTTTCCGCCCGGCCACCGTCGGCGACGGCCGCCGAGATACCGGTGGCCGAGGTGATGGTCATCGCGGCGGGGGCGGTGGATGCCAACACGCCCAGCCGGAGCAGATTTCGTCGGGAGAACTGCTTGCCCACTTGTCACTCCCCTTGATTCGGCCCGCGTGTGAGCGCGCTCAAGGCCGTTCCCTTGAATGCACCTACAGATCAGCTGGGCAGACTAGGCGTTCTAGTGTTACCGCTAACATCAGCGATGTCAATGCGTCTATGCGGTAAACGCGCAGCGGAGGGGCTGCCGAAGCAGCCCCTCCGCGTACCTCAGCTCCCGGTCAGCGCAGCTTGAACAGTGCGGTGAGAGCGGACCCGTCACGGGTCGTGGCGGTCACCGCGTAACAGGCGCCGGGGCTGGCCGGCGTCTTCCAGTTGTACCGGAACACGCCGTCGGCGTACTTCAGTGCGGTGGCACCGCTGTCGAGCGCCTCGATCTCGGCCGTCGGTGCGCCGGCGGCGCACGTGACCTGCTTGGCCTCGATCGTGACCAGCGCGGGGTCGGTCAGCTCGGTGGTGCCCGAGAAGACCTGGAACTTCATCGGCACGGTGCTGCCGCCCTTGACCGTGTTGAGCACCCCGCCCATGTCGACCGGGCTGTCGAAGCCCTTCAGCGTCCACGGCAGCACCGTGTACGTCTGGGTGGCCGTGCCCACGTTGCCCGCGGCGTCGGTCGCCGTCGCGGTGATGGTGTGCGTGCCGACGTCGGTGCGGTAGCCGCTGACGACGCAGCCGGCCGCACCAGAGGTGGCGTCGGTCGCAGTGCACGTGGGGGCCGGCGGGACCGAACCGAAGTACCCGATGCCGACCGTGGCGGAGAACTCCGCCCGCGGCGCGACCGTGTCGACCTTGACCGTGGCCGCCTTCGGTTCCTCGGCATTGCCGCTGGTGTCGGTCGAGCGGAACTCCACCCGGTGGGTGCCCTGCTGGTCGACGACGACCGGCGCGTCCCCGTAGGTCGTCCAGTCACCGTCGTCGAGCCGGTACTGCGTGCTGGCCACGCCGAACGCGTCCCTCGCGGCGAGCGTGAACGACGGGGCCGTCGTGTACCAACCGTTGTCGCCGTTCGGCTCCGCCGGCGACCAGGTCAGGGTCGTCGTCGGCGCCACCGTGTCCTTGCCCACGGTGAGGGTCAGCGTGGTCCGCGTGGTGCCGGCCTCGCTGACGTAGTCGGGCAGGATCAGGTCACCGACGACGGTGTAGCGGCCGGGGGTCTTGACGATGTTCTCGTCGAAGTCCCAGTCGACGCCGATGGCCTGGTTGTCCCGGGAGCCGTCGTTGTAGGAGACCTCCACCTTGCCGGGCAGGTACGGCAGCTCGCCCACCTCGACGGTCTGCTGGAACGTCTCGGCGCCCTGGATCGAGATGCCGCCCTGGGACATCTCGGGCCGCACGTAGACCCGGGCCTCGGCGATCAGGCCGTAGCCGTCGTTCGTGCCGTAGACCACGAACGGGTCGACGTTGGGCTCCGCGACCATCTCAGGCGTGATCTCCTGCCACGTGAACCCGACCGTGCCGCGGGCGCCGCCTGCGTAGACCGCGTCGAGCGTGCTCGGCAGGGTGGGCACCGCGCCCACGCCGGTCCGGATGAGCACCGGCGAGCGCACCGAGTCCACGGTCTCGCCGTTGGCGCGCCAACGCAGCACGCCGGTGCCCGCGCCGGCGCCCTGGACGCCCCAGATGCGGATGCGCAGGCGGCTGGTCGTGATCGGCGCGAAATCGAAATGGTTGTAGGCGTTGGTGGCCAGACCGCCTGCGTACGTGGACCCCTTGGTGAGGGTGACCGGCGTCCACGTGGTGCCGTCCGAGGAGGTCTCGATGGCGTAGGTGGTGGCCGTGGGCCGGCGGGTGCCGCCGTTGTCGTCGTACCAGTAGATGTCGGTCGACGACAGCCGCACCGGCGAGGTCCAGGCGTACTGGATCCACGCCGCCTGCGCGACGCTGGTGCCGTTCTGCTGCTGGCCCCAGCTGCCCCAGCCGTTGCCGGCGCCGGGGTTCGAGCTGCTCGGGGTGCTCGGGTCGTTGACCCGCTGGTGGTTCTCCCACGACGCGGTACCGCTGGTGGTGGTCGTCGCCGAGGAGCCGAACTCCGCGGAGATCGTCCGCTTGGTGAGGGTCACCGCCACGGTCGCCGCCGAGCGTTTGTCGCCGTCGTCGGCGAAGAGCCGGAACACGTAGTCACCGGGGACGGTGCCGGTCACCCGGGTCGCCAGCGCCTTGGGGTCGGCGAAGATGACACCCGCTCCCTGCGGCGCGGAGACGGTCTCCCAGCCGAAGGTGAGCTCGTTGTCGTAGGGGATGCCGTCGTCGGACGCCGTGCCGACCAGTCTGGTGGAGAGGTTGCCGTCCGCCGAGCCGTCGCGCGTGGCGGTGACCACGGGGGCCTGGTTGGACACGGGCGGCACCTCGCGACCCGAGTCGAACACCTGGATCTCGGAGATCGCCGTGTAGAGGGTCGGGCTGTTCGTGAAGGCGATCCGCAGCTTGTTCGACGTCACGGTCTTGAAGAGCGCCTCGTTGAACTTGGCCGCCGGGACGGTCGGGTTCTTGAACTGGTTCGGCACCTCCTTCCACCCGCCGTTGCCGTCGGGCACCTGGACCCACCAGCGCGCGGGTTCCCGGTAGCCACCGGCCTGCCGATCGCTGACGAAGAAGACCTTCACGTTGTCGAAGGACCTGGCCGACCCCAGGTCGAGCTCGACGTAGCCGTTCTTCTCCGTGGTGCCGTAGTTGCCCCAGTACGGTTCGTTGGCGGTGCTGCCGTCGGTCAGGGCGGCCAGCGACACCGGTCGCTCGGTCTCCTTGATCGCACCGGGGGTGTGGTTCATCGAGGTGGTGCTCCAGCCGGGCGTGTGGAACTGCCGCCACGGCGTCGGCCGCGCGCCCTGCTGGGTGTACGACGAGTTGAGGGTGGCACCCGCCGCCAGGTTGGGCGCGTCCTGGGTGAGGTCGACGCCGGCCGTCTTGAGGTAGCCGACGACGCGGTCGTCCTTGATGGTGGTGTTCACCGCAGTCGGGAAGTTGGTCCCGGCGCCCGCCTTGAAGGTGACGGTCAGGCCGTCCTCGGCGGTGACCTGGTTGGTGTTCGGGTCGTAGGTGAGCTTGCCGAGCTGGTCGGTGCTGACCTTCTTCTCGCCGTCCAGGAACAGGCTGTAGCCGGCGCCCAGACCGTACCTGCTGCCGTCGGGGTCCCAGACGATCGTGACGTCGTGCCCGTGGTAGCGCAGGTTGTTGGCCATGAAGTGGTCGTAGCCGAACGTGATCGGCCACAGCTCGATCTTGTCGTCGGAACGCGCCTGGAGGCCGGCCATGTCCTCGACGAAGATGTAGTTCATGTTCCCGAGCATCACGTGGTTCGGGTTGTTCCGGTTGTAGGTCTTCGTGGTCGGGTTCCAGTTGGAGTAGTACTCCGCCTGGTTCGCGACGCGCGCGTCACCGTTCGGGTAGATGCTCCAGGCCATCCAGTCCAGCAGCCGCTTGGCGTACGCCGGGGTGATGTACTTCTGCTCCGGGTCGTAGTGGCGCAGCGCCGAGCGCACGCCGCGGTACTGCACAGTGAAGTTGATGTTGGAGAAGTTGTTGGAGCCGCCGATCCCGTAGGCCGACCGGTCGTACTGGTTGGCGGTGTAGAACGGGAAGATCGGGAAGTTGTCGCCGTAGGTCAGGAAGCGGTATCCGTCGACGTACTTCTGCCACTGGTCGAACGGAATGAGGTTCTCGGCGTAGACGTCGTAGAGGTTCGACTCCTTGGCCGGGATCAGGTTGCGGGCCGAGACGGGCAGCGGGTTGGCCCGGCCGTTGGAGCTGGCCGCGCTGGTGGCTCCGTACGACGTACCGGCCAGGAACATCCGCATGTCGGGGCTCCACAGCTGGTTGAGGATCGCGTCCCGGATGCCGTCGGCGCCGGCCGCCATCTCGTCGACCTTGGCCTGGTCGGCGCCGGAGATCTGGTACAGCTGCCGGGCGGCGTCGAACGCGCCCCACACGTACGCCGACTCGGGGCGCTCGATCGTCCGCGCGCCGGCCGCGCCGGCGTTGGACTTCGGGAAGCCGAAGGAGATGGCGTCGGCGTCGTTGCCCGGCATGTAGTTGGTGTCGTAGGCGATGAGCTTGTTCTTGTTGCCGTCGTAGTGCTCGAGCTGGCCGACGCCGTCGCCCTCGAAGTACTGGGCGAACTTGCGCGCGATCTCCTTGCCGCCACCGTGCACGTTGTACGCCTCGAGGCCGGCGGTGCCGATGTACTGCGAGTAGTGGTTGTTCCAGCTGGTGTGCCCGGGGCTGTCCAGGAAGGCCGAGGCGCCGGAGAGCTCACCGATGTTGAGGATCTGGCCGTACGGCAGGTAGGGCGTACGCAGCCACTTGGTGTCCTGCAGGTGCATCGGCTGGGTCAGCGCGATGGCGTTCTGATAGAGGTTCGACCCCTCGACGGTGGTCGGGTACTGGTAGACGTAGCCGGACGCGTTCGCGTCGAGGGTGTTGTAGCGCTCGCCCCACCAGCGGTAGACGATGGCCTTCTCGAGCGCGGGGTCGGGGACGTTGATGTAGGGGACGTCCTGGGCCCAGCGGCGGTTGAACTCGGTGATGCCGGTGCGCACGGCCTGGGCCGGCGGCATCGCGGCGTACTCCCGGTAGCTCTCGACCGTCTTCGGCAGCGTGGCCGAGGAGACCGCGCCGACGACCGACAGCGACACGGAGCCGCCGGCGGGCACGGTGATCTGGCGGTCCAGGTTGGTGCCGCTACGGGTGAAGCCGGCACCGGTGAGGTCGACCGTGACCGTGTTCCACGGGGTGTCGACGAGGCCGTTGTTGGCGCCGCTGGTGATGGTGCGGGTGCCGGTGAGCTCGGCCTCGCCCTTGCCGGGCTGGGTGGCCAGCGGCGAGGCGGCGCGAACGGTGAACGTCGCCGGCGCACTGCCGGCGTTGGTGAAGTCGATGGCGGTGACGGCGACGTTGTCGTAGCTGATGAACTTCGTCAGGTCGGCGGTGACGCCGGTGGTGCCGATCGTGTACCGGCCCTCGGCGTGGCTCGGCGCGTTGAACCGGTTCGCGCCGACCTCGGTGATGGTCTGTCCGGGCACGGTGACGGTGTAGAGGTTGCCGAGGTTGTTCGGGCCGCCGACGTACGCGCTGCCGGCGAAGCCCATGGTGGTGAAGTTGTTGGCGCTCGCGCCCCGCATGTACAGGGAGCGGCCCCGGGTCATCAGCACCGCCGCCCCGAGCGTCCCACGGACGCCGAGAACCCGGTCGAGGTAGTAGTCCGTGCCGCCGGCGGCGAGGTCCTTGTCGAAGATCGACTGGTGCATGTTCGCCGCGGTGAACGGCACCCCGGGCTTGAGCTGCGCGGCAACCTCGCTGACGTTGGTGTAGGCGGGGTCGCCGATCTCCATGACGTGGCTCTGCCCGTTGGTGTAGACCCCCACGTCGCCCTCGTTACCGGGCAGGATCGGGCCGGCGGCGTGGGCCGGGGACGGCAGGCCGACGACCCCTCCCATGACCAGCGCGGCCAGCGCGGCCCAGACGGGCGTCCTCCTCACGCGTCTACTCATCGTGTGCTTCCTCCTTGATACCGGCGCGGCTGAGCATCGGGGGCGCTACCAGACCGCACCCTGGTGGTGGTGGGTGATTTCGGGGAACTGCATGCGACTGGTGAGGTCGAAGCGGTGCGGCCGGCCCGGTGGGGTGAGCTCCGGTGAGCAAGGCCACATGAGACCTGAGTGTGAGCGCTAACATATGCGCCGTCAATCCTCGGCCTGACTATTTCTTGGCTGAAGCCCAGGCGGTCGAGCCGCAGGCGTTAGCGCTCACTTTGGAGGTCCGGGTGCCGCGCCGGCCGACCCGATGGTCTCCACCGGTTCATCTCCGGCGGGCGTCAGCCGCTGGGCAGCCAGACGCGCATCGTCGAGGGTCCGCGGTTGGCCCACGCGTGATACTCCACCAGCGGCACCTCGTCGAACTCCTCCCCCGACCCGGCTACCGACCCGGTCCCGACGGCCCGATAGGGCCAGTCGTGGTCCTGCGGGTGCACGCGCCAGCAGCGTACGACGACCCGGCCGTCGAGCAGGCGGGGTGGCTGGTTGGTGTCGACCCGCAGCTCGTCGACGGTCTCGACGCCCGGGACGTCCACCGACTCCAGGGCCAGCACGAGTGGGCCGCGCTCCACCGCGACACAGCCACGGACCGCGTCGATGCGCGCATCCGGGTAGGTGAAACGAGGAGCCATCGGCAGGCACAGGACGGCCGTGTCGCCGAGTCGCCACGTCCGCCGCTCGGTGACGGCGCCCGGGCTGACCGGCCGGGTGCTTCCGTCAACGGTCAGCGTCGCGCCCTCGACCGCCCAGCCGGGCACTCGCAGGGACAGCGACCAGGGCCGGTCGTCGTCGCTGTCGACCCGCACCCGGACATGGCCGTCGTGGGGGTAGTCGGTCGCGACGGTGACGCACAGGTCACGCCCGTCGGCCAGGCGGTGCGTGACGGTGCCGGGCAGGTACTGGTGGAGCTGCAGGCCCTCGTCGTCCGCGGTGGCGACGTACGCCGCCAGGCTGGCCATGGTCCGCGCGACGTTGGTCGGGCAGCAGGACACCTCGAACCAGGGCGCGCGCAGCGAAGCGGCGGCCCGAGGGCTGGGCCGGTCGGCGTCCGGGACGGTGCCGAGTTCCCGGCGGTGCAGGGTGTTGGTGTAGAAGAAGCTGCGGCCGTCGGCCGACGGCGACGTCGACACCACGTTGAACAGCGTCCGCTCGATGAGGTCGGCGTACCGGGGGTCGCCGGAGGCGAGCAACAGCCGCCAGGCGAGCATCACCGAGCCGATGCCGGCACAGCTCTCGGAGTACGCGCGGTCGGGCGGTAGGACCCAGTCGTCGCCGAACGCCTCGTCCTGGTGGCGGGAGCCCTGCCCGCCCGTCACGTACGTACGCCGGGCCACCGTGTTCTTCCACTGCCGGCGCACTGCCGCGAGCAGGTTGGCGTCGTCCGTCTCGACAGCGACGTCGACGGCGCCGGCCGAGAGGTAGTTCGCCCGCACCGCGTGCCCGCGCAACACCGTCGCCTCGCGCACCGGGACCTCGTCCTGGAAGTACTCCCGGCCCCATTCCACGTCGCGGAGCCGGCCATGACCCCGCCGTTCGACGAACAGGGCGGCCTGGGTGAGGTAACGGTCGTCGCCGGTGACCCGGGCGAGCTCGACGAGCGCCGGCTCGATCTCCGGGTGACCGCAGACGCCGTCGATGCCGTCCAGTCCGAACGTCTCGCAGACGTTGTCGGCGGCCCGGCGGGCGACCGCGAGCAGCTCGTCA
The DNA here is from genome assembly GCF_040634005.1 of Micromonospora sp. NPDC007271. NCBI lineage: Bacteria > Bacillati > Actinomycetota > Actinomycetes > Micromonosporales > Micromonosporaceae > Micromonospora > Micromonospora sp. NPDC007271. The sequence goes on along the minus strand of NZ_JBEYER010000068.1, from coordinate 14,634 downwards.
TCGGCGTCCGGACGGGTCCGAGCGCGGGCGACCGCCGCTTGCAGCAGGTGACCGACGCAGTAGAGCTCATGGCCCCACTCGAGGTCGGACCAGCGCGGTTCCTGGCCCGGCCGGCCGAACTTGGTGTTGAGGTATCCGTCGGGCTCCTGCGCCTCGGCCACCCGCCGCACGACGGCGCGGAACCGCGACTCCAGGCCCGCGTCGCCGGTCCGGCCGATCTCCCACGCCATCGCTTCGAGAAACTTGTAGACCTCGGAGTCGGAGAACTCACGTCCGCGGCGCTCGCGGGGCAGGTCGCCCTTCTCGGCCGCGAGGTCGAAGTTCCGGATCCAGCCTTCCCGCTCAAGCCAGTACTCGATGTGCCCGAGCGTCGCCGCGGCGTTGACCGACTGGCGCTCGGCCCAGAATCCGCCCGTGATCCGGACGTCGCCCAGGCCGAGCGGCCGGAGTCGGCCGCGGGACGCCAGAACAGGTGCGGCCGTGGGTACGGTGCCGATCATCGTCATCCTTTCAGGGCGCCGGACATGAAGCCGCGCACGTAGTGTCGTTGAAGCAGCAGGAACAGGACCATGCACGGGAGTGCGAGGACGACGACGCCCGCTTCGGTCGCGCCGTAGTCGACGACTCCCTGGACCTGGCCGCGCAGGTTGGACACGGCGAGGGGCAGGGTCATCCGCTCGGAGTCGTTGATGAGGATCAGCGGCGCCATGAAGTCGTTCCACGCGGCGAGGAACGCGAAGAGCCCGACGGTGATCATGCCCGGCTTCACCGCGGGCACGAGTACCCGCCACAGCGCGCCGAAGGACGAGCAACCGTCGACCATCGCGGCCTCGTCGAGTTCCCGCGGCACCGCCTCGAAGGAGATGCGCATCAGGAAGGTGGCGAACGGCAGCTGGAACACCGTGAGCACGAGGGCCACGCCGACCAGGGAGTTCTGCAGCCCCACCTCGTTGAGCAGCACGTACAGCGGGATGAGCAGCGTCGCGTACGGGACCATGAGGATGGCCAGCGTGGCCAGGAACAGCACGTTCCTGCCGGCGAAGCGGAACCGCGCGAACGCGTAACCGCCGAGCAGGGAGATCAGCAGGGTCAGGGCGACCGTGAGCGTGGACACGAACGCCGAGTTGGCGAGGTAGCGCCAGATGCCGGCCTGATAGGTGGTCAACGTCTCGTAGTTGCCGAACCCCCAGCCGTGCGTCTGATTCGTGCCGGCCTGCGGGGCGATCGACGCGACGGCCGTCCAGACGAGCGGAAACAGGAAGATCACGGCCAACGCCCCGGTCAGGACCCAGTAGGGCGTGCGCAGAGCGATGCCGGCGATGGTGGCACCGCCCGAACCGCCTGGCGCGGCAGGTGCCGCGGGAGGCGCCGACGGCCGCTCGCCGATCACGGTGGTGGTGGACGGGGAACCGGTGGGCATCGCGTCAGCTCTCCTCGGACCGGAAGGCGCGCATCTGCAGCGCGTTGATGATGACCAGGGCCACCAGCACGATGATGGAGATGGCCGCCGCCACCCCGAGGTCGTTCTGGCCCTGGAAGGCCACCGAGTAGATGAGCTGCACCACGGAGATCGTGCTGTTGTCCGGGCCGCCCTTGGTGAGGATGTAGAACTGCTCGAAGGCGAGCAGGGAGCCGGTCACGCAGAGCACGGTGGTCAGCGCCAGCGTCGGACGCAGGAGCGGCAGGGTGACCTTCCAGAAGGTCTGCCAGCGGCTGGCGCCGTCCATCCGGGCGGCTTCGTACACGTCCGCCGATATCCCCTGCAGGCCGACGAGCATGAGCACCATGTAGAAGCCGGCGTAGCGCCAGACGATGAGGAAGATCGTCGAGAAGAGAGCCGCGTTCGGTGTGCCGAGGAAGGTGAAGCCCAGGCGCTCCATCACGGGTGCCAGCGGGCTGGCGTACGGCGAGTAGAGCACGTAGAACAGCAGGGACGCGGAGGCCAACCCGAGCGCGCTGGGCACCAGGAACGACGCGCGGACGAGGTTGTTCCATCGGCTCGACTCCTGTACGAGCAGGGCCAGGCCCAGCCCGAGCAGCAGGAGCAGCACGGTCGCGAGCACGGTGTACTTGACGGTGAACACCACCGAGGACGTGAAGAACCGGTGGTTCACCGCCTTCACGAAGTTGTCTGGGAAGTTGATTCCCTGGTCGCCGGCCAGCAGCGGCCATCTCGACGCCGACATCCGGATCACGAGCAGCAGCGGAACAGCGAACAGCGCCGCCACGAAGACCGCGGTGGGTGTGGCGTAGAGCCAGCCGAGCAAGGCTCGACGGCTGCTGCGACGGGCGGTGCGTCGAATCGCCGCACCGGCTGGAGGCGCGTTGACTCTCATGGGAACCTCTCGTTCATTGGCCGGCGGGCAGTTCGTCGCCGCTTTCCGGGTCGGTGTCGTGCCGCGAGGGTGTGCCGGGCCAACAGCCCGGCACACGCCCACGGCGCACGGCTACTGCCCGAGCACGGCAGAGATCTCGTCGTTGTCCTTCTGGAGGTTGCCGCCCTCACCCAGCACCTGGTTGCGGACGAGGGTCAGCCACGGGCTGTTCGGCGCGTTGAAGGCCTGCTGGAAGTTCAGCGCGACCGGCGTGTCACCCTTGCCAGCCACCTCGTTGATGGTGACCAGGCGCGGGTCCTGGGCGGCGTACTTGTTGTTCGCGAGGTCGGAGCGCGACACCACGTCCTTGTTCTTCGCCAGGACCTCGACCTGGGCCTCCTCGGACATCATCCAGTTCAGGAAGTTCCAGGCCTGCGCGGCCTTCTTCGAGTCCTTCGAGACACCGATGCCGTCGCCGCCCACGAAGGTGGAGGCGCCGCCGTTCGGGCCGGGGATGCCGGCAACCCCGACATCGAACGGCGTCGAAGAGAGCAGCGTCGCCGGGTAGAACATCAGGCCGACCTTGCCCTGGGTGAACCCGGCCGTCCAGGTGGGGCCCGCCTCGTCCTTCGACGACGGGAGCACGGCACCGGACTTCCACAGGTCCCGCCAGATGCCGTAGACCTTCTGGGCGTTGTCGTCGGCGAGCTTGGACTTGGCGCCGTCCTCGCTCAGCACCTCACCGCCGCCGGCCCAGATGGTCGGGAACCAGGTGAAGACCAGGCATCCGCCGCAGTTCAGGCCGGTCGCCGTGCCGTAGACGCCGTCCTTCTTCAGCGCCTGGATCGCCTTGGCGGCGGCTGCGTAGTCCTCCAGCGTCGCCGGGGCCTTCTCCGGGTCCAGGCCGGCATCCTTGAACAGCTGCTTGTTCCAGAACAGCATCGACAGGTCCAGGACGAAGGGCAGCACGTACTCCTTGCCCTCTCGCGTGCCGGCCGCGAGATGCCCCTTGTTGATGGAGTCCTTGAAGCCGAGACCGTTGATGTTCGAGCTGAGATCCCGGAACAGTCCCTGCTGCACCCAGTTCGGCACGTAGACGATGTCCGCGGCGAAGAGGTCGGGAAGACCGCCGGAGCCGGCCGCCGCGCCCACCTTCGCCACGTAGTCGTCGTTGGGCACGACGGTCAGCTTGACCTGGTTCTTGTGGCTGGAGTTGTAGGCCTCGACGAGGAGCCTCGCCTGCTTCTCCAGCGGTGCGCGGGTCCAGAGGGTCAACTCGCTGCCGTCATCGGTGCCATCGGGGCCGGCCTGCACCGCCGCCGGTTCCTTCGAGTCGTCCTTGCCGCACGCTGCCGTGCCGAGGGCCAGCGCGGCCACGAGGACTCCGGCCAGCGAGCGCAGGCCAACTCGCCTGCGCGGGATTCGTCTCATATCCTTCTCCTTGGCTCGTCGTTCGGTGAGGTCCGCGCCGTGGTCCCCCGGCGGGCTGGGGATTTCCTCTTGTGATGTGTCGTCCGCACGCCCTCACGGGGGGGGCTCCGTTGGCGTCGGAGGTTCCCGGGGCGTTGTCCGGCCGGCCGGCGTCATCTGGATAGGGCGACGGCCGGGACTGCCGTCACCGTCTGCCAGCCACCATGCGGTGTGCGGCCGCTGGCAGAGTCGTACGGATGGTTCGTCTTCCCCGCGACAGGTGAACTACGGCCGCTGCGCGATGCGGTAGTAGGTGCTGTTCCAGCGGATACGATCGGCGAACGACCGTGGGTCGGTCGCGTCGTCGATCATGAGGAGCTCGACGGCGGCCATGTCGGCGAAATCGGCGAGGGCTTCCCGGCCGACCGCCGTGCTGAGCACGGTGTGGTGCGGTCCGCCCGCGAGCAGCCAGCACTCGGCCGACGTGGCCAGGCCGGGACGCGGCTTCCAGACCGCGCGGGCGACCGGCAGCCGCGGCAGCGGTTCGTCCGGTTCCACCAGGTCGATCTCGTTGGCGGTCAGCCGGAGCCGGCCGCCCAGATCGGCGAGGCCGACCACGAGACCAGGGCCGGGCGCGGCGGTGAAGACCAGGCGAACCGGGTCCTCGCGATCACCGATCGACAACGGGTGGATCTGGAGGCTCGGCCGGCCGCCGGCGATGCTCGGGCAGACCTCGAGCATGTGTGCGCCCAGGATCTTCGGCTCGCCGGGCCCCCAGTGGTAGGTGTAGTCCTCCATGAACGAGGTGCCGCCGGGCTCGTCTCCGGCCACCACCTTCAGGATGCGCAGCAACGCTGCCGTCTTCCAGTCCCCCTCGCCGCCGAACCCGTAGCCGTCAACCATCAGGCGCTGCACGGCGAGGCCGGGAAGTTGCCGCAGCCCGCCCAGGTCCTCGAAGTTGGTCGTGAAGGCGTCGAAGCCACCGGTCTCGAGGAAGTGGCGGAGGCCGAGTTCGATGCGGGCGCCGTAGCGGAGGGACTCGTGCCGCTCGCCACCACGGCGCAGTTCGGGCGCCACGTCGTAGCGCTCCTCGTACTCGACGACGAGCTTGTCCACGTCCGCGTCGCCTGCCTCGTCGACGGCCGCGACAAGGGCGTTCACGCCGTACGCGTTGACCGAGATGCCCAGGGTCGCCTGCGCCCCGACCTTGTCTCCTTCGGTGACGGCGACGTCGCGCATGTTGTCGCCGAAGCGGGCCATCCGCAGGGACCGGGCCGCCCGCCAGCCGGTCGCCGCGCGAGCCCAGGCGCTGACCCGGTCCGCGAGGGCCGGATCGCCGGCGAAACCCGCGACCGTCTTGCGGGCCACCCCCAGCCGCGACTGCACGTACCCGAACTCGCGGTCGCCGTGTGCGGCCTGGTTGAGGTTCATGAAGTCCATGTCCAGCTCGGCCCAGGGCAGTGACCGGTTGGCCTGGGTGTGCAGGTGCAGCAGCGGTTTGCCGAGCGCGGACAGGCCGGCGATCCATGCCTTCGCCGGTGAGAACGTGTGCATCCAGGCGATGACGCCGACCACGGCGTCGTCCGCGGTGGCGTCCAGGCAGGTCCGGCGGATCGCGTCGGCGGTCGTCAACACCGGCTTCCACACCAGGCGGGGGCTGGCGCGCAGGCCGCCGGCGAGCGTCTGGCACACCTCGCGGGACTGCGCGGCGACCTGTTCGAGCACGTCCTCGCCGTACAGCGCCTGGCTTCCGGTCAGGAACCAGATCTCCCCCGGGTCATCTACTCTCGGCACGACTGTCACTCCGTTCCATCGGATCGGCCAGGCTGGCCGTACGCGTTCTGGTAGCGGGCGTGGAGGCGGTCCACGTCGGCCGGGTCGATCGTCTGCGGCGTGCCGAGTTGCCGCGCGATGTGGACGGTCCGTGCGACGTCCTCGCACATGACCGCCGCCTTCACCGCGTCGCGGGGCGTCGCCCCGATCGTGAACACGCCGTGGTTGCGCATGAGCACGGCGGGCGACCGGTGCCCGGAGAGCGTCTCCACGATGCCCCGGCCGATGGAGTCGTCGCCGATCATCGCGAACGGTCCGACCGGGATCTCACCGCCGAACTCGTCGGCCATCGCGGTGAGCACGCAGGGGATCGGCTCTCCGCGAGCTGCCCACGCCGAGGCGTACGTCGAGTGGGTGTGGACGACACCGCCGACGTCCGGCCGGTGCCGGTAGACGTACGCGTGGGCCGCGGTGTCGCTCGACGGGTTGAGATCGCCCTCGACCAGGTTGCCGTCCAGGTCGCAGACGACGATCGAGTCCGCCGTCAGGTCGGCGTAGTCCACCCCGCTCGGCTTGATGACCATCAGATCCTGGCCCGGCACTCGGCCCGACACGTTGCCGGCTGTCCACGCCACCAGGCGGTAGGCGGTCAGCTGCGCGTGCAGCGCGGCGACCGCCTCCCGGATCGTGCGCACCGCTTCGGCGAGCGTCGTCTGGTACGTCGTCATCGTGTCTCCGCCTCCCGCCGGATCCGGCGCAGCTCGTGCATCACGTCGTTGCCGCCGCGGCCGAAGTAGTCGTGCAGCGTGAGGTACTGCGCGTACAACGCGTCGTACGCCGCGGCGCGCTTCTCGTCCGGCTCGTAGACCGCGACGTCGCGCCGGCCCATCGCCGCCGCCGCCTCGCGCACACTCGGGTACACGCCGGCGGCGACCGCGGCGTGGATCGCCGAGCCGACCGCGGGTGCGTGCGCGGAGCCCACGATGCTGAGCGGGAGCCTGGTCACGTCGCTGTAGAGCTGCATCAGGAACCGGTTCTTGACCAGGCCCCCCGCGACGACGAGCTCGGTGACCGGCACGCGCCCCGCGCGCAGGGCGTCCACGATGGCGCGGGTGCCGAAGGCGGTCGCCTCCAGCAGCGCCCGGTAGACGTCCTCGGGTCGGGTCGCCAGCGTCAGTCCGACGACGAGGCCGGAGAGTTCATGGTCGACCAGGACGGAACGGTTGCCGCTGTGCCAGTCGAGCGCGACCAGGCCGTGCGCGCCGACCGGTTGCAGAGCCGCCTTCTCGGTGAGCAGGTCGTGGACCGAGATGCCACGGGCGCGTGCCTCGTCCGCGTAGGCCGGCGGGGTGTTCCGCTCGACGAACCAGGCGAAGATGTCGCCGACGCCGCTCTGGCCGGCTTCGTAGCCCCAGAGCCCGTCGACGATTCCACCGTGGACCACTCCGCACACGCCGGGCACCTCGGTGAGCACCTCGGAACTGACCACGTGACAGGTCGAGGTGCCCATGATGGCGACGAGCTGGCCGGGCTCGACGGCGCCGGCCGCGGGTGCTGTCACGTGGGCGTCGACGTTGCCGGTGCAGACCGCGATCCCGGCCGGGAGACCGGTCAGCGCCGCGGCCGCGGGCGTCAGGCTGCCGGCTCGGGTGCCGAGAGCCGCGATCGGGCCCGCGAGCTTGCGGCTCACGAAGTCCGTGAAGCCCGGGTGCAGCGCCGCCAGGAAGTCGTCGGAGGGGTAGCGGCCGTCCTGGTAGATCGCCTTGTAGCCGGTCGCACAGGCGTTGCGGACGTACGTCCCGGTCAACTGCCAGACGATCCAGTCGGCGGCCTCGACCCAGCGGTCGGTCCGGGCATAGACCTCAGGGTCCTCCGCCAGGAGCTGGAGGCCCTTGGCGAACTCCCACTCCGAGGAGATCCGGCCACCGTATCGACTGATCCACGGCTCGCCGCGCTCGTGCGCCAGCTGGTTGATCCGGTCGGCGTGACGCTGGGCCGCGTGGTGCTTCCAGAGCTTGACGTACGCGTGCGGCCGGCCCGTCAGCTCGGGCAGCTCGCACAGCGGCGTGCCGTCGGCCAGCGTGGGTAGCACGGTGCAGGACGTGAAGTCGGTGCCGATGGCGATGACCTCGTCAGGGGCGATGCCGGCCGCGTCGACCGCCTCGGGCACGGCGTGGCGCAGCACGTCGAGGTAGTCCGCGGGAACCTGGAGCGCCCAGTCCGGCGGCAGCCGCTCGCCGGTGGTCGCCAGGAACTCGTCCATGACGCCGTGCGCGTACTCGTGGACCGCGGAGCCGACGACCGCACCATCGTGGACACGGACCACGACAGCCCGGCCGGACAACGTGCCGAAGTCGACGCCCACCGCGTACCCGGAGCCGTGAGCGATAACGGTGCGCGGGACCATCAGGTTCCTCCAACTAGGTACGTGCGTAATCGCGGCGCAGGAGTGTTAGCGGAGTCACTCGAAATGTTAGCGTTAACTTCGGTGGCGTCAAGACTTCGCGACGAGATTGTTTCGAGCGGGTTGCCAGCGGCCCTGGCGGCGGGCTACCGGTGACGGCTGGACGTGCTGTTGCGGACCACGAGCTCCGGGGGGATGACGGAGGAAGCACCCGGCTCCCCGCCCCCCTCGATCTCGCTCAACAGGATCTCGATGCTGCGCCGCCCGACATCCCGGAACGGCTGGCTCGCGGTGGTCAGCGGTGGCGTCATGAACGCCGCTTCGGGGATGTCGTCGAAGCCGACCACGCTGACGTCCTCCGGCACGCGCACCCCCGCCTCGTGCAGCGCCCGCAGCACCCCCAGGGCCATGGAGTCGTTGGCCGCGAACACCGCGGTGACCCGGCGATCCCGGGCCAGCTTCTGGCCGGCGACGTACCCGGACCTGGCGCTCCAGTCGCCGACGAGCTCACGCGGCACGGTCCGCCCGTGCTCCTCGAGCGCGGCCAACCAGCCGTCGACCCGTCCGTTCGCCTCGCTCCAGTCCGACGGCCCCCGCACGTGGTGAACGGTTTCATGGCCCAGGGACAGCAGGTGCTCCGTGAGCATGCGGGCACCCAGGACCTGGTCGACCGAGACGCTGGTGACGTTCGGCAAGGCGTTCTCCACCGCGACGACCGGAACGTCCGTCGGCAACGCGCGGACGAACGCCATCGCCTCGGCAGCCTGCGGAGCGATCAGGACGAGCCCGTCCACCGACTGGCCCACCAGACGCTGGACGGCCTGGGTGGCCGCCTCGGCGGTGGGCCGACGCAGGCTCGCCACGCTCACCGCGTATCCCGCGTCCTCGGCGGCGTGCTCGATACCGTTGAGCATCGACGCGGGACCATAGAGCGTCGTGTCGAAGCAAACGACACCGAGCGTCTGCGAACGCCGGGTGACCAGGCTTCGCGCGGCGCTGTTACGCCGGTAGCCGAGCTGCTCGATGGCCAGCAGGACCCGCTCGCGGGTCTTGGGGCGCACCGACTCCGGCTCGTTGAGGACGCGGGACACGGTCATGTGTGACACGCCCGCCAAGCGCGCGACATCTCCCATGACCGGCAGACGTCGGCCCCTTGGCGCACTGACTTCCGATGGTTCCTTCACCATTTGCCGCTCATCATCCTCGTTTTCCGCGCAGAGTTGTCATCCGCCCGGCGCGGACGACGGGCCCTGGGCCCGCCCCGCCCTGCCGCCACCGCCTCGCCCGCTCCGGGCAGCGAGGGCGCTGCCGACACGGGCGGCGCCAGGAGGTTTTCCGGCCTGCGGCCAGGTCGATCGCAGGCAGCGGTCAACTCCATCAACGAGGTGGTCGGCGCCGACGACGCCCGGCCGGGCCTCAGCACGCCGCCGGCTGTCACCCGGGCCGGGCAGCCTGGCCACCTTCGTGGTCGAGTCGGCCATGGAACCCTCCCCCCGCGCCGCGACGTTAACGGTAACATTCTTGCCGAGGACCGGAATGTTGCCTCGCTCGTCGGCACTCCGCAAGCGACGGACGCGGAACCATTCAGCGGGGGCCACTCGGTCGGCGGCAACAGGTCGGTCAGCTCCTCGGCGGCCTGGTCGCCGGTTCTCGCCGCGGTCCCGCACCGCAGCGTCCCGCCCGAGCCGACCGGTGCGTCTCAGCCGAAGGGCACGGTCGACTCGCGCAGCACGACACGGCTGGGGAACTCCTCCGAATCGGGCAGGGCGACACCGTCGATGGCTGTGAAGAGCCGCTGGCCGGCCACGGCACCGAGGCGTTGGAGGTTCATGTCGATGCTGGTCAAGCGCGGGCGGGAGTGCGCGGCGATGGCTTCCCAGTTGTCGAAGCCGATCACGGATGTGCTGCCCGGCACGTCGCGTCCGAGGTCGCGCAGGGTGTCCAGGACGCCGCGCGCGATCTGGTCGCTGCCGCAGAATATCGCGTCGACCTCGGGATGCTGCCCGACGACCATCCGGGCTGCGGCCCGCCCCCAGGACTCGTCCCACGACCCGTAGTACGGCCGCTCGCCGACCATGGTCAGGCCGGCGGCGGCGAGCGCCGCCGCCGCGCCCTCGGCACGGTCCCGGGCCGCCTGGAAGCTGGCCTCTCCGGTGATGTGGGCGATGTTGCGCCGGCCGCAGGCCAGCAGGTGGTCGACGGCGAGGCGCCCACCCCCCACGTTGTCGACGGTGATCGAGATGTCGTCCGGGTCGGCGGAGGGGGCGTAGACGTACACGACCGGCACGGGAATGTTGCCGGTCAGCGGCGGGCGGGGGTCCGTGCGGGAGCCCACCACGATCAGGCCGTCCACCCGCCGGGACAGCAGCGCCCGGACGTGGTGCATCTCCCGGATGGCGTCGCCGCGCGCGTCACACAGGAAGACCGAGATCTGGCCCGCCCCGAAGGCATCCTCCGCACCCATGAGGATGGGAATCGAGAAGCGTCCCTCCAGGTCGCTGGTCAGCAGTCCGACTGTGCCGGTCCGACCGCTGAGCAGCCCGCGGGCGAGGGCGTTCGGCGCGAAGGACAGCACCTCCGCGGCCTCCAGCACCCGCACCCTCGTGGCCGCCTTCACCTCACCTCGCCCGTTGATGGCCTTGGACGCGGTGGCGACCGACACCCCGGCGAGCTTGGCGACATCGGTGAGCGTCGGCGCGCGGTTGGCGGGGTTCTCGCGCCCAGTGGTCATCTGACACCACCTCCGAGCGATCGCCGTGCCCGCCGCGCACGGCGGCGGGCCGCACCGCGTCGCCTTGACGACCACTCCTCGCGGCAGTACATTCCTAAAACCTTTTCGTCGATGTTTCGGCGCGAGGGTAGTGCGCGGCACCTCCCCCGCAAGCCCTTCGATCGCTGAACATTACACCGAAGAGCCCGCCGCCCCGCGCGCCAAGGAGGAGGAGGTCGCGACACCCGCGGCCCGACACGTCCAAGCGCTGACCCTGCCGGGCAATACCAGCTCTTGGGGGACCACGTGAGGATCCACAGCCCGACCGCTGCGAAGCCGAGTGTTAGCGCTAACGGCAGCCGTCCGCGTTCGATCTCAGGCGCAGGAGCGCCCCGCGAGCTTCCCGAAAGCCTTTGCGGTCCGGTTCCATCCTGGCCCCGTGATGAGGATCGCGGCGTGGCCGTCGGCGAGCCATCCCTTCGCGTGGTGGCGGCACCCCACCGGCGCCACCACCAGTTCCCCGCCAACAGTGAGGAGATCCGAACCGTGAACACCACTCCGGGGCGCGGCGCCGCGCCACCAACCCGCCGCCCGATGCGCCGGTTCCTCAGGGCGGCCGCAGCGGCGGCGGTCACCGGGCTCGTCGCGGGCGGCCTGGTCGGGGTCGCAGCCCCGGCCTGGGCCGCCGACTCGTACACCTTCACCAACACCCGCAACCCCATCCTCGGGGACGGCAGCTACTACTCGGCCGACCCGGCGCCGGTCGTCGTGCCGGCCGGCGCCCCCGGCAACGACAGCGGCCGGGACCAGCTCTACATCTACACCGGCCACGATCAGGCCGGGCCGTCCACCAACGACTTCATCATGAACGACTGGGGCGCGTTCCGGACCACCGACGTCGCCTCCGGGCAGTGGACCCACTATCCGTCGCTGATGCGCCCGGAAACGGTCTTCAGCTGGGCGACGCCGGGACGCGCGTACGCGGGCCAGGTGATCCAGGGCGTGGACGGCCGCTACTACTGGTACGCCCCGGTCTTCGAGCGCACCAGCACGGCGTCCGACAAGTTCGCCATCGGGTTGGCCGTCTCCGACACGCCGACCGGGCCGTGGAGCGACCACGTTGGCGGGCCGCTGATCTCCCAGCGGGTGCCCACGGCGAACACCATCCAGAACATCGACCCGACGATCCTCATCGACGGCGAAGCCCCCAACCAGCGGGTGTACGTCTACTGGGGCACGTTCGGCCAGCTGCGGATGCTCGAGTTCCAGCAGGACATGAAGACGCCGGTCGGCACCCAGCGCTCCGTCACCGGCCTGACCGGCTACTTCGAGGCGCCCTGGGTCTTCAAGCGCAACGGCACCTACTACCTGGCGTACGCCGGGAACAACGCCGGCCCGACCTCGTCGTGCACCCCGGCGAACTACCACGCCTGCATCGCCTACGCGACGGCGTCGTCGCCCGCCGGGCCGTGGACCTACCGGGGAACGGTGCTCCCGCCGGTGTCGTCGACGACGAGCCACCCGGGCATCCTGGAGTTCAACGGCCAGTGGTACATCGCGTACCACACCGCCGACGCCGTGGGCGGCGGTCACTTCCGCCGTTCTGTGGCGATCGACCGGGTCGAGTGGGACGACACCCAGACGCCGCCGCGGATGAAGCCCGTCACGCCGACTCCGGTCAAGGGACGGGACCTCACCCCGCGGGCGAACATCGCCCAGGAGGCGAAGGCCACCGTCTCCAACGAGCCGGTGCCCACCCAGTACTGGGTGAAGGCGCTCAACGACGAGATCGTGCGGTCGAACCCGCTGCCCCCGGACATGTGGGGAACCTGGACCGGCAACAACCCGCCGCAGCAGTGGGTGCAGTACACGTGGAACCAGCCGATGCGGATCTCCGGATCGCAGATCGACTTCTGGAACGACCAGCCGCAGGGCACCGGAGTCGGCGTCGCCGCGCCCGCCCGCTGGCGCATCCAGTACTGGAACCTTGCCACCGGCCAATGGGCTGACGTGCCGAACCCGAGCGGCTACCCGACCGGCACGCAGGGCCTCCAGAACACCACGTTCGACCCGGTGACCACCACGCAGGTCCGCGCGCTCTTCGACGCGTCGACCAACGGCAGCACCTATTCGGCCGTGGCGGTCGAGGAGTGGAAGGTCCTCGCCGCGCAGCCGGAGTCCGTCAGCGCGCCGTCGATGACCGTGGAGGTGGGCGAGGTCGAACTGCCCGACACCCTCCCCGTGGCGTTCGCCGGCGAAACGCTGCAGATCCCGGTCTTCTGGGATCCCGTGACGCCGGAGCAGGTCGCCAAGCCGGGCACGGTCACGATCCAGGGCACGGTGCTCGGATACGCCGGCGGCCGGGTCTCCGCGCAGGTCACCGTCATCTCGCCGGACGACACCGAGGGCGACGTGACCCCGCCGACCCTGATGCTCACGCCCAGCGGCAGCGCCGGTGCCGCCGGCTGGTTCCGGTCCACGGTGCGGGTACGCGTCGCCGGTGTCGACGACCGCGGCGGCCGGTTGACCATCGAGTCGCGGGTGAACGCCGGTCAGCCGGTCGTCGCCACCGACGTACGGTACGTCGACGTCAACGTCTCCGGGGACGGCCAGCACACGGTCACCGCGACTGCGACCGACCGGGCAGGCAACGCATCGGCACCCGCGAGCCTCGCCGTACGCGTCGATGCGACCGCACCGGTCAGCACCGCCGCCGTGGACGGTGCCACCCGCAGCGTCACGGTGACCGCGCGCGACGCGACCTCCGGAGTCGCCCGCGTCGAGTACGCCATCGGCACCGGGGCGTGGACCACCTACAGCGGAGCGGTCGCGGCGCCCGACGCGAACAAGCACACCGTGTCGTTCCGCGCGATCGACCAGGCCGGGAACCTGGAGACCGCCAAGACGGTCACCATCCCGGCCGACCTGTCCGGGCCGCTCACGGGCAACATCGGTCCGATCGCGACCCCATCCGCCTCCTACACCGCGAGCTGGAACAGCCTCACCGCGCTCAACGACAACGCCGATCCGCCCAGCCCGAGCCAGGCGCAGATCTGGGGCACCTGGTCCGGCAACCGCCCGGCGACCCAATGGGTCCAGTACGACTGGTCCCGCCCGGTACGGCTCACCGGAACGGAGCTGAAGTTCTGGCGGGACTCCAACCGCGGCACGGGCGACGGAGTAGCCCAGCCCGACGGGTGGGTGCTGCAGTACTGGGACGAGGCGCGCTCCGCCTGGCGCGACGTGACCGGCGCCTCCGGCTACGGCACCAGCACCACCGCGTTCAACACCGTCACCTTCGACCCCGTCACCACCGCCCGGGTCCGGGCCACGATCCACGCCAACGGCAACGGCACCACCTACTCCGCGGTCGCGATCACCGAGTGGCGAGTCTTCGCCGACGACCCCGGCGTCGCGGCACAGTTGCTGAAGGCGGCCCGGGACGCGGTGGCCGCCGCCGAGGCCGATCCGTCGGCGGAGACGATCGCGGCGGCCGAGACGGCGATCGCGAAGGTCACCGACGCGGCCCAGGTCGCGGCGCTGAACCAGCGGCTGGCGGTCGTGAAACTCCTGGTCCAGGCCAGCGACCTGCTCGACCGGATCGCCGCGACCGAGCTGGCGAACGCCGATCAGCTCGACTCCGCCGTCACCGACCTCGCCGCGGCGACGGCGATCGTGGCGCAGGTGCCGGCCGACCGGCGGAGTGACCTGCCGGAGCAGGTGGGTACGGCGAGGCGCCGGATCGCCGACGCGCTCGCCCGGTTCTGCGCCAAGCCCGTCCAGGGAAAGCCGGATCCGATCAAGCGGCCCTGGCTGGACCTGGTCGTCTCCGACACCTACGACCGGTTCGGCGAAACCGACCTGCACGACCGGGTGATGTCGCTCGTGCGTAGCCACGCCACCGGCTGGCAGGTCACCGTCGCCATCGACGAGTTCCTCGCCCCGACGAGGTGGTGGAGAAGATCGTGGCCACCGACTCCGGCTCCTTGTACGCGCCCTTGCAGAGCCGCACCCGGGACCCG